>DATIRX010000021.1:0-15328 GCA_035469225.1 Bryobacteraceae bacterium | reverse complement strand
CTCCGCCGGGGATCGGGAATCAGCAGTTCAGGGTGCGTCAGCTTATGGACCCCCAGACCTCCGCATGTCCGGCAGGCGCTCTCCGGATTGTTAAATACGAAAAACTCAGGCTGAATGTCGCCATAGACAAAATGGTGCGTTTTGCTGCACAACCCCGCATAAAACTGCTCGACCTGCTTCTGGCGGGAGCTCCTGATCACCTGCACTTGCATCAGCCCATCGCCGACCAGCAGAGTGGCCGCGATTCCAGCCTTGATCGCCTTCTCATGCTTCCGGCTTACGACGAACCGGTCGACCACCGCATCCATATTGCGGATCTTCGATTCGTCCAGCTTCACCTCAGCGGAGATGTCGACCGACTTTCCATCGACAATCAGTATGCGGCAGCCCTTCTTGCGAACTTCGGTAAGAACGAATTCGAGTTCCTCGCCGTATTGCTTGAACACCGGAGCCCGCAGCTCGATTTCCGTGCCTTCGGGCAAGGACAGAATCGCCTCGAGGATCTGGCTGGACGTGCGGCTGGGGACGATCTCGCCCGTGCGCGGACAGTGGGCCTCGCCGATCGTTGCGTAGAGCAGATTCAGGTAACCGGCGATATCGGTCATGGTCCCCACCGTTGAGCGCGGGTTGCTGGTTGTGGTCCTCTGCTCAATCGAAATCACAGGCGACAGTCCGTAGACGAAATCGACATCGGGTTTGGCTACCTGCGTGACGAACCGCTTGGCGTAGCTCGAGAGCGACTCCATGTAGCGCCGCTGGCCTTCGGCATAGATGGTGTCGAATGCAAGGCTCGACTTACCGGAGCCAGACAGTCCGGTTACGACGATCAGCTTGTTCCGCGGGATCTCGACCGAAATGTTCTTCAGATTGTGGACCCGGGCGCCCTGAACGGCGATGGTGGTGCGAGCGCCCGTCTGATTGCCGCTCTTGGTGCCTTTAGTAGGCATCTTCCCTTTCCTGCGCGTAAACGAAAGCCATCTCCTGAACCGAGATATTGCTCCGCTTCGTGAGCTGGATCGGAGTCGATACTTTGGAGATGAGCCCGCGGTCGGACAGGTATTCGCAGGCGGCGGTCACGCCCTCCACATCGAAGTTACGCGAAAAATGAGCTTCCAGATCACCGGCCGACCGGGTGTCGCCGGCCTCCTTCAAATGGTCGAGGACGAGCCCAAACAACTCAGGCGCGCGTTTCGCGAGATACGCATCGATCGCATTCAGGGCCGCGCTCAAGGTTTTGGCCGTTTTCCTGGTATTGAGGAGGTCCGCGTAGACGATTTTGAAGAATGCAGGATTGACCTGCATAGCTTGCGGAAGCACCTCGCGGTCCATCAGGCGCCGCGCACCGAGGATCTCGATTCTGGCAAGTGCCGTCGCGGCATAGAGGATCCAGAGAGCGGTGTATTCGAGGTCCCCGCGCGTGATCATCCACTTGTGCGCCTTGTCGACTGGCGCCAGCGCCTGTATCCCGGCTCGCAGCAGTTGGATCTGAGTATCCCGCTCGCCGATTTCCCTCAGCCGCGCGCACACCGCCGAGATGGTTTCGTCGTGGGTATAAAGGACTCGTCCTTTTGTAATGAACGAGTGCATAAAAGAATTTCGCAGCGATCCTTCCGCGATCCGCCGGAATTGTGTTCTCGACATCAGGAGCACGTGAACGTTTACGCCATTCGCATAAAGAGCCACGCTTGACGATTTGGTCGTCTTGTCGTCGACAGTGATCAGCAGCAGATCGATATCGGACTTATCCCACACTGCATCATGAGACAGACTCCCGCAAAGAATCGCCGCGAGGATCGACTTGTCCCTCTTCACCTCCGAGACTAGTTCCTCCAGCGCGTCATTGAACTTTTGTTGAATCGAATCCGAAGAACTCGGGGCTCGTGTGGGCATACCCTCGTGCTGGGGCCAATTTAGCCATTCCGGAGTCTCGAAGTCAATCGGGAACCTCTTTCTAACTCCTCATCACGAAACGCCACCAAATCTACAGCTCCCGAACAAAGCGCTTTCGTTTGAGGCCGGCTTCCATACCGTTCAGGGGTACTAAAGTCTGCACCCTCTGCCGTCTCGACCGACCTGGCTTCAGCGAAGGTAAGAACTGCAGGGTTCCTTCAAATGGCGGATTTTGTAAATGCTTATTTTTTATTGCCTTGCAAATTGGGCCTTTAGCTGCTCACTGCACTACGTGGATTCTCTAGCCCAAGAACTAACCGAGGTAACAAAATGAAAAAAGACTACTTGATCGGATTATCACTGGGACTTGGCGTAGGGGCGGCACTAGGCCTTCTGTTGGCGCCGCGCTCCGGAGAAAAGACGCAAAAGCTGATCGCCCGCAAGATTCGCAAGAGCACGGATTATTTCCAGGATCAAGCATCCGGACTTCGTGACTCCGCGACCGATCTGCTCGAAAAAGGAAAAGAGCAGATTGCTCGACATCGCCAAGGAATAGAGCGGGCTTACAAGCAGGCGATGGCGTAGACCCCAACCAACAAGAAGGGAGTATGGAAATGAAAATTATATTCGGATCCTTCCTGGCATGCGGGATATTGCTCGCTCAGGCTCCACAGGCGCCCAATCCCGCGCAACGCAACGTATCAGAACAGACCGGGGCATCCGTGCCGATTTACCGGGTGACCGTGGTGGCCCGCACCACCAAAGCCATCAACTACAATCACCGCAGCGGACCCACGGAAATCGACTTCCGCGGCACGGCGCTGATGCCGGAGGCACGCGGAGAGGCCAGAGTCGAGAGCCGGCAAGGCGTCATCAAGATCAACGCCAGCATGCAGAAACTGCAGCCACCCAGCCGGTTCGGGCCTGAATATCTTACCTACGTATTGTGGGCCATTACGCCCGAAGGCCGCGCCACCAATGTCGGTGAAGTGGTGCTGAACGGCGATAAAAGCTCGATCGATGCCACCAGCGAGCTGCAAAGTTTCGGCCTGATCGTCACCGCGGAACCGTATTTTGCCGTGACCCAGCCCAGCGACGTGGTGGTCATGGAGAACTTCACGCGGCGCGATACCACCGGGACGATTGAAGAGATCGATGCGAAATACGAACTTCTGCAAAGAGGCCAATATTCGCTGAACGCCAATCCGGCCGAGATCAAACCGTTCCAGATGGACAAGAAAGTCCCGTTGGAATTATATGAAGCCCGCAACGCTGTCCAGATCGCACGCTGGACGGGGGCGGAACGATACGCCAGCGATACGTTTCAGAAAGCCGTGATCGGTTTGCAGAACGCAGAAGGCTATCTGATCGGCAAGGGCGGCAAGAAACCCATTGGAACGGTGGCGCGTGAAGCCGTCCAGATGGCGGAAGACGCCCGGATTATCACGGTGAAGAAGATTGCCGAGGAACAGCTGGCGGCGGAACGGCGGGCTTCGGCGGATCGGGAAGCGCGAGCCAACGCGGACGCGCAAGCCGAAGCGCAGCGCCGGGCACAGGCAGAGGCAGCCCAGAGAGCCGAGGCTGACCAAAGAGCGCGGGCCGAGGCCGATCGGGCCGCAGCCCAACTGGACGCACAGCGGACCCGGCAGGAAGCCGAAGCCGTGCAAATCGCAGCTCGGGCTGAGGCAGACCGCCTGCGGCGCGAAACCGATGCGCAGCGAGCCGCCGCCCAGGCCGATATCGAACGCGCCACTCGGGAGAAGGCGGAAGCCGAGGCGGCCCGCGCAGCAGCGGTAGCTCAGCAGCAGGCGGCGCTGGCGGAAAGCGAGAAAGCCAAACTGGCGGCCCAGGAATCGGATCGCCTGCGGCTGAAGGCTGAAGCTGAAAAAGCCGAGCTGCGCGCGGAACTGCTTCGCCAGTTCAACTTAATTCTCGAGACCCGCGATACCGCGCGTGGCCTGATCGTGAACATGTCGGACGTGCTTTTTGACACCGGCAAGTCCACTTTACGGCCCGGTGCCCGGGAGAAGCTGGCCAAGGTATCCGGCGTCATCCTGGGACACCCCGGGTTGCGACTGGAGGTGGAAGGCCATACCGACAGCGTGGGCGGCGATGAATACAACCAGCGGCTATCCGAGCAACGAGCCGCGGCCGTTCGGGACTTTTTAGTCCGCGAAAACATTTCGGCAGCCTCCATTACAACCAAAGGCTTTGGCAAGACTCAGCCGGTCGTCTCGAACGATACGGCCGCCGGCCGGCAAAGAAACCGTCGCGTGGAGCTGGTCGTCTCCGGTGAGATTATCGGCACCCGGATCGAAAGCGCGACCATCCGATAGCCGAAGACCGAGCACGATAAGGAGGAGTACACCATGAAGAGAGCAATTCTAGGATTGGCGTTTGTTATGGGAAGTACCATCCTCAGCGGCCAGATCTCGGTGGGAATCAGAATCGGGACGCCGCCCCCGCCGCGGGTCGTCCGCGTGCTGCCAAGGAGCCCGGGCCCCGGCTTTGTTTGGGTGGACGGCTACTGGTACCCGAATGGGAGGCGGTATGTATGGCACGACGGGTACTGGACGCGTCCTCCTTATCCCGGCTCGCTCTGGATAGGGCCGCATTATGAAGGCGGGATGTTCTTTGAGGGCTACTGGGAAGGTGATCGCGGCAGATATGGGCACGATCACCGGTGGGACCGCGACCGCCGCAATCGGGACTACGACCGTTATCACTAGACCGTAGCGAGTGTTCCGAAGGCCTTAGCGCTGTGGACGGGACCGGCTCCCTCGGTTTTGTCTATCTGTGCGGGCCTTCGGGAGGACGCAGTATTCCAAGACCGCACAGAGTTTCCGGCCGCGAGCACCCAAAGCCCTGCTAGTGCGTTAGCCCCGGCGGTGCCGCCCAACGCTCCACCATGGCCTGGACCGCTTGGATGAAGGCGTTAAAGCCGGCCGGTTTTACCACATAATCATCGGCGCCATTCGCCAACGCACGGCTTTTGTCCTCATCGTTAAGAGAACTGGTGAATACCACGATGGGAGGACGGCTCAGCGACTTGTGCCGCTCAAGAATCGAGTGCCCGCCCACTTTAGGGATACTTAGATCCAGGACGATAAAATCGGATTTCGATCCGATTTCTTCCAGCAGCCTCAATGCCTGTTCGCCGTCGTAAGCAATCGTGACATCGGCGGGGATGGGAGACCCTCGCAATGCTTCGCGGAACATCATCACGTCCGCGGGGTTGTCTTCGATCAGCAGAAGGTGCAGCATGCCTGGTTGAGGGATACTCTAGCATACGTTCCGTTACACAGGGCCGTGCCGCAAGATACAATGCCACCCAGCGTGGAATAGCCCGTGAGGTGCTTGTATTGGGGCATGATCGCCAGATGCATGTTGATCGTCGCGGGCCTCCTGATGGCGGGGCTGGTTGGCGCCTTCTTTCTGTACGTTTCCGCGCTGGCCCTCCTGACGAGCATGGCCGTGGGAATCGGGCTGATTGCCACGTTGGCGCTGGGCTACTGGGCGGGTTCTAATTCGTCAAAACAGCCTCCCGCGGGCTCTCGGGCGAAGGACACGCTTCAGGTAATAAATACGCGCGGGGATGTGACGGTTTTGCAGGAGATTCCGGCCATGAGTATGAAACGAGAGACCGGAATACGAATCGTGCGAGCGGGGGAGCACGTCGCGGATCTCTCTGGCGCTACTTTGAATCGGTAGTTCGCGAGGACAACCACTATGTTAATGACAATTTTCGTAATTCTTCTCGTGATGTGGCTGTTGGGGATGGTCACCTCGTACACCCTGTACGGATACATCCATATTCTGCTGATCATCGCCATCGCGGTGTTGTTGATCCGTGTAATTCAGGGGCGAAGGGCCCTGTAGGTTATCGCCAGTGCTCCGCACCGGCTGTCTGTATCCAGGAGGAGAGACCGTGAGCAGACCTAAAATCCTGATCATTGAAGACAACGCCGCCGATATCGAGCTTCTCCGTTTCGCGCTCGATCGGCAAGGAGACTATGAGCTGAACGTGCTGCAGGATGGAGAAGAAGCGCTGCAATTTATTGCAGAGAGCCGCGCCGGTATGCATGTTCCGGATCCCTGCGTGATTCTGGTGGACATTCATTTGCCCAAGTACGACGGGCTGCAAATCCTGGAAGCACTGAAGAGCGATCCAGCTCTCCTGCATGTCCAGGTCATCGTCTTGTCGTCCTTGGCAAGTCCCGAAGTCCGAGCCGAAATTCACCGCAAAGGAGCCCTTTACCGGGCCAAGCCCGTCACGCTTTCGGACTACCTGGAGCTGGGCTCGGAAATCTTCGCAGTGTGCAAAGAAGTCGTATACACATAATTGGACCTGCCTGATAGTTCGGTTCGGCGATTGCTAGTTATCGGAAAGGAGGTACACCATGCCCGGAAGAAAACATCTCAGGGGAGTAGGCGCCAAAGAGCAGCGGCAGTATGAGCATATTAAGGAAAGCGCCCAGAAGAGCGGGAGGTACGGTGGGCGCGCGGCGGAGGTTGCCGCCCGGACGGTGATGAAAGAACACAAGGAAAAGGGTCACAAGCCGGGCCGCTAAAGTCTTTCCATATCAACCCTCCATAGGGTCGCGGCCGATTTCGAGAAATATACGGAAACGATGGCGCGGCCAGGGGGATCTCACGACATGAATGCGGCACGAGGTCTGTTCAGCGCCGGTGCCCCAACCGGACATCGGAGAAAGCGATAATCGTGCAATTCCGTAGCCCTAGCGGACTCACTGCCGACAGTGGCATGGATGTTTTGGCCGGAGGGCCCAAGCCACCGCCGGACGATCCGCTGCCGGATGCCCCGCATTTGCAGCCGGACAAGCCAGCGGAACGAAAGCCTCTGGTATTGGTGGTGGAGGATAACCAGGCGGATGTGTTTCTCGTAGAACAAGCCATCAAATTACGAAAACTTGCTGTTCGCCTCCTGACGCTGGATAACGGTGAAGATGCACTGCTCTATTTTGAGCAAGCCGACCGGGACCCTT
The DNA here is from genome assembly GCA_035469225.1 of Bryobacteraceae bacterium. Classification (GTDB taxonomy): domain Bacteria; phylum Acidobacteriota; class Terriglobia; order Bryobacterales; family Bryobacteraceae; genus Palsa-187. The sequence continues at coordinate 8,432 of DATIRX010000021.1, read as the reverse complement.
CTGCTCCCCGCCCCGATGCGGTGCTCCTGGATCTGAATTTACCGAGACGATCCGGACGCGAGGTGCTGGAGCAGGTGAAGCGGACGGTACGTTGCCGGGATGTGCCGGTGATTATCCTGACATCATCGAACTCGCCTGAGGACCGCCGCGAAACCGCGGCTCTGGGAGCCGCCCGATACTTTCGCAAGCCTACCTCGTATCAGGAGTTCCTCAAGATCGGCGAAGTGCTGGAAGAAGTGCTCGCCGAGCATCGCTCCTAGGTCGCGAACATTCTTTCTCTTACGACGAGAGCGGCTCCTGGCGCAGGGTAAACTGAAAGTCAGACCCGCCGCCGGGAGCGGAGTCTACCCAAATCCGTCCCCCGTGCGCATCGACAATCCTCCGGCACACCGCCAGGCCCATTCCGCATCCGGGGATATTCTTCCCATGCAGGCGTTTGAAGGGTGCGAACACGGACTCGTGGTATTGGGGCGCAATGCCGATTCCGTTGTCCCGCACGGAAACCTTATACTGCCCCGGAAGATGGGGCGCAGCATCGATTCGAACTTCGGCAGGTGCGTCCGGGCTTCGGTATTTGATCGCGTTGGTGATCAAGCTTCGCAGCACTTGCTGAAGCCGCAGAAAACTGCCCCAGACGATGGGCAAGGATGGGCCCAGGCGGATGCCGGCTCCGGATTCCGAGATAGGCCCATGGAGGCTCGTCAGCGCGCCCTGAGCGACCCCCTTTAGATCGACCATGCCGTACGCGGCCGGGCTGTCGGATGTGGATTGCGAATAGATCAGAATATAGTCCAGCAAATTGCGCATCCGGGCGGAGCCATTCAGCATGTACCCCAGATATTGCCGCTCGCGAGCCGAAAAAGCTTCACCGCGCTCCTCCGCGATCAATTGCGAGAATGTATTCACCGCCCGAAGGGACTCTTGAAAATCGTGAGACGCGCGCAGGGCGAACTGCTGGAATTCCTCTTGCGCGGCTCGCAGTTTCTCCTGCAGCCTGTTTGCGCGGGCATGAACGGCCGCAAGCTCCTGTTCCAGGGCTTCGATACGGACGCTTGCATCGGGGACTGGATCGCTCTTTTCTGAGGCCGCCCGCGCGCTCATGCGACTTCGCTTCCCGCGGTCTGAGCGCTTTTCTTTTCGCCTACGGCGGGGCGGGCCAGTCGATTGTAAAGAGTCCGCACGCTGATTCCCAGCATGTGAGCGGCTTTCTTACGGTCGTTGTTCGCGACCTGGAGCGTATACATGATGTACTCCATCTCCACTTCGTCCAGCGTCTTGCCTCCTTCGGGCCGAGGCACTGAACGCTCCTCCGCTTGAGGCGCATCCACGGCAGCCCCGAAGCTCTTGGGCAGATGCCAGGGGTGAATCGTACCTTTGCCTACGGTGATGACCGACCATTCCAGCACGTTTCTCAATTCGCGCACGTTGCCGGGCCAGGAATGCGACATGAGACGCTCCAGGGCCCCCGCATGGAGATTGGTCACATTGGTTTCATGCTTGCGATTCAAGTCCCCCAGGATGGCCTGCGCCAGCAGCGCGATATCGTCTTTCCTTTCACGCAGGGGCGGCATGTGGATGTTAAATACGTTCAGCCGATAGTACAGGTCTTCCCGCAGAGTCTTGCGATCGAGCGCGCTCACCAGCCGGTTGGTGGCCGCCAGCACTCGCACATTCACGGCAGTTTCTGAGGTTCCCCCCAGGCGGCGCACTTTGGATTCCTCGAGTGCTCGCAGCAGGCGCGCCTGCATCGCCAAGGGCATTTCGCCGATCTCGTCCAGCAGCAGCGTTCCGCCGTCGGCCTGTTCGAAGCAGCCAGCCCGGCGTCCGACGGCTCCGGTGAATGCACCTTTTTCGTGACCGAACAGCTCGCTCTCAATCAAGTCCTGGGGAACAGCCGCGCAGTTGATGGCCACGAACGGCCGAGCCGCACGCGGGCTCAACCTGTGGATGGTTCGGGCCACCATCTCTTTTCCGGTGCCGCTTTCGCCCGTGATCAGGACCGAAGCGGTGGTGGGAGCCACGCGCTGGATGAGCGTGCTGACCTGCTGCATGGGCTTGGAGGCGCCCACCAAGTCGCCCAAAATGCCGTGATAACCAAGCTCCCTCTGCAGACGCTCGGTTTCGCGAACCAACGAGCCGTACTCGAGGGCGCGTTCGAGCAGGGTTCCCAGCACGGAACGGTCGGCGGGTTTTTCCAAGAACCAGAAGGCTCTCAACTCGTGGACAATCGACACCGCTTGCGCGATGTTCCCGAACGCCGTGAGGACGATCGCGGGAGGCGTTTGCCCCGCATCTATGAGGCCTCGCAGCAACTCGAATCCATCCATCCGCGGCATCATCAAGTCCGTGACGATGGCGGCGACAGGCGTAGTATCCAGTTTCTCGAGCGCTTCTTCCCCATCGCAGGCCTGTTCGACCGCATAGCCGAGCGAGGCGACCATCTCGGCCAGCACTGCCCGCTCCATCGGATCGTCCTCCACTACCAGGACGGTCTTTTTCGCGCCCGGAGTCATAGAAGCTTTGGAGCTGGTTGCTTGGTGAGTGGATTCCGTATCAACCGCGTTACGCTTGGCCCGATCATTCATGGTCCGTCCCTTCCGGTTGGAGGCCGAAACTCTGTCCTTATCCCAACTCCTCGATTAGATCGCCACCCGCTGCAAAAGTTTCCCCAAATTGGCTGCTCTAGGCGGGACCGCAGGTTTAGGCGGAACCACAGGTCCATATTAGCGGAACTTGCGTGCAAAATTTGCCGAGACTGCAAGAGTTGCAGTGCGGCGAATATGGAAGTTATTGATTTACTGGGTCTTACATCTGTGACCGTGCTGGTGCATGAATTGCATTCCCTAGGCGACCATGACCAGAGAAGCGTATGCCCGGGCGTATCAGGACGGTCTCCCCCTTACCCTACGGTTTCTGCTTTCCCGCGGGGTGACCCGCGATACTGCCGAGGAGATCAGCCAGGCCGCCTGGATGCGTGGTTGGGAGCGCCTGGGGCAGCTCCGCAGGGATGAGCTGATCTCCACCTGGGTCAACACCATCGCTCTCAACCTTTACCGGCGCGCGATTCGTCAGGAGCGACGCCTGCAGGGTCTTCACGAACCGCTGTATGCGAAGTCAACCATGAACTGGGCGGCCATCGAATTGGGGCGCATCCTCCGTTTCTGCCGGCGGCCAGACCGGCTCCTCCTGGAAGCTCAAATGCTCGGCCAGACGGCCGAAGAAATTGCGCAGGAGCAGGGTGTCAGCCAGACCGCCATTCGGATTCGCCTTCTCAGGGCCCGCAGGGCAGCACGTCAAGCCGCGGAAGAGGTCCGCAGCCAGCGCAAGAGACGTTTCACGTCTCCCACATTCCGGTCGGCCGCAGCTTAGATTTAGCCGGCTCTTTTGAAGAATTGAACAGCACGCTCATGGCGCTCGGCCGCTGCGCGGCTTGCAAACGTGCCGAGATTTCTGCGCTTACCCGTTCGCGGATTCTTCTTCCGGGAGTAGAGCCGATATTTTCCGGAGGGTAGTTTCCGAATCATGCTCTACTCCCGATATGGTCTGCGATTCACGCCCGGCTGTGGGCCGGATACCTGGCCGGCGATTCTGAAGTCGACGCAATATCTTGCGCTCCGCTCCGCTTCAGAGCTTCCTTGGCTCGATCAATTTCACTCGAAGTGCTGCAGTGAACCGATAGAAGCACGCCACCGTTTTTAATCCGGCCCTCATAGCGCTTGGCCTCGTATTCCGGAATTCCCAGGCCGATGAGAGCGCCGATTAAACCGCCTACGGTGCCGCCGGCGCCGATTCCCGCCAGGGTCCCCATGATGGGTCCGGCCGCGATGAGCGGTCCCACTCCCGGGATGGCCAGTGCACCTATACCTGCCAGGAGGCCCAGTGTGCCGCCGATGACCCCGCCGGCTGTGGCGCCCGTGGCGGTTCCTTCCGGAGCCTTGGTGCTCTTCTGATGCGCAAACTGGCGGGAACTGTTGCTGTCCTCCATCAGGACCGAGATGTCGTCGCCGGCGAACCCTACCGACATCAGATGGTCCACGGCTCCCTCGGCTAGGTTCGTGGTGGCATAAATTCCAAAAACGGCAGTCTTCTTTTTTTCCATTTCCATCTCCTTTGCTTCAGAACCGATGCGCTAATACCTCCCGCGGTTTGCGTGCAAGCACTCCTCCACACGGGCAAGCTCTGAAGTATCAACCGGATACCCCCGGGACAACACGCTGAACGCCTGTACTTTTGACCGTTCGATATTTTCGACGCAGGCATCCCTGTGTAGGTATTTCCGTGGACGCTGTCTACCCGGCGCGCAGCGCACGTAGGTTTAAAGGGCCGAACCAGTAGCCCTGGCCCTTTGGTGAACCTGACGAACAAGGCGGCCCAGCTTCATGAACTCTTTCAGATTGGAAGGCTTCCTGAAATATTCGGTGGCGCCGAGTTTCATCACGCGCTCGCGATCGGCTTCCGATTCGGAGGAGGTCATGATGATGACCGGAATATGAGCCAGACGGGGACTCTGGTGGACTCTCTCGAGCACCTCGTCGCCAGCCCGCCGAGGCACGTTTATGTCGATCAACAGGAGATCGGGACACGGCGCGGACGCGTTGGAATCCAACTCGTCGATCAGTTGGATCGCCCGCTCGCCGTTGTCGGCCACTTCCAAGTGAACCGGGAGGCCCTCCCGGCGAAGGGCTTCCTGCACCAGATACACGTCGGCCGGACTGTCCTCCACGAGGAGCAGCGAGAGCCGTTCGGGATGCCGAAGCTTTATCAAGCCTTTACTTATCAAAAGTTTACCCTAGACGGCGCACATCGCAACCGCGGAGTGACATAATTTGTAACACGGCTTATTGCCGGAGGATCAACACTTTACATATTTGTATCTTGTTTCGACTCGCGGCCCGGCCGGAGTCTGCTGAAACCTGGGGAGGACTCATGAGAGAGATTCCGATTGCGGACATTCTGGATGCCAACCAGCTCTTGGCATCGCTGATCGCGTTCAAGAAGGGTGACTTCTCGGTCCGCCTCCCCGTAAACCAAATTGGCTTGCCCGGCAAGATCGCCGACGTTCTGAACGACATTTTCGAGCTGAACGAGAACATGGCCAACGAGCTTGCCCGCGTGAGCACCGCGGTAGGCAAAGAAGGGCGCATCGGCCAGCGCGCTACGCTCTCAGGCGGCGGCAACTGGGGCTCGTGCGTCGAATCGGTAAACTCGCTGATCTCCGACCTCGTGCAGCCCTCCACCGAGATCGCGCGCATCATCGGCGCGGTGGCTCAGGGCGACCTGACCCAGAAAATGTCTTTGGAAGTGGAAGGACGGCCCTTGCAGGGCGAGTTTATCCGGACGGCCCGCGTGGTAAACACGATGGTCGATCAGCTCAACTCGTTTTCGAGCGAAGTGACGCGCGTGGCGCGCGAAGTGGGCACGGAAGGCAAGCTGGGCGGCCAGGCGGTGGTAACGGGCGTCGCAGGAACCTGGAAAGATCTGACCGATTCGGTGAATTCGATGGCTTCGAACCTGACCAACCAGGTTCGAAATATCGCCGAAGTGACCACGGCGGTGGCTCGCGGAGACTTAACTCGCAAGATCACCGTCAACGTGCAGGGCGAAATTCTGGAGCTCAAGAACACGTTCAACACCATGGTGGACCAGCTCAGCTCGTTCGCCAGCGAAGTGACGCGCGTGGCGCGCGAGGTGGGAACCGAAGGCAAGCTCGGCGGCCAGGCCATGGTGACGGGCGCGGCGGGTACCTGGAAGGATCTGACGGACTCCGTGAATTCGATGGCGTCGAATCTGACGTCGCAGGTCCGCAACATCGCGGAAGTGACGACGGCTGTCGCCAAGGGGGATCTTTCGCGCAAGATCACGGTCGACGTTCTGGGTGAAATTCTGGAGCTGAAGAACACCATCAACACGATGGTGGATCAGCTCAGCTCGTTCGCCAGCGAGGTGACGCGCGTGGCGCGCGAAGTGGGAACCGACGGCAAACTCGGCGGTCAGGCAGTGGTCAAGGGCGTCGGCGGCGTGTGGGACGCTTTGACGGATTCCGTCAACTTCATGGCCGGCAATCTGACAGCCCAGGTCCGAAATATCGCGGAAGTGACCACGGCCGTGGCCAACGGCGATCTGTCGCGCAAGATCACGGTGGACGTGCGCGGTGAAATCCTGGAACTGAAGAACACCATCAACACGATGGTGGACCAGCTCAGCTCGTTCGCCAGCGAAGTGACGCGCGTGGCGCGCGAGGTGGGAACCGAGGGCAAGCTCGGCGGCCAGGCCATGGTGAAAGGCGTCGGCGGCGTGTGGAAGGATTTGACGGACTCGGTCAATTCCATGGCCGGCAATTTGACGGCGCAGGTCCGGAACATTGCGGAAGTGACAACCGCCGTCGCGAATGGAGACTTGTCGTTCAAGATCACCGTGGACGTGCGCGGCGAAATCCTGGAGCTGAAGAACACCATCAACACGATGGTGGACCAGCTCAACGCGTTTGCCAGCGAAGTGACCCGCGTGGCAAGAGAAGTGGGCACGGAAGGTGAACTGGGCGGACAGGCGCAGGTCAAGGGCGTCGGCGGCGTGTGGAAGGATTTGACGGACTCCGTAAACTCGATGGCCGGCAACCTGACGGCTCAAGTCCGCAACATCGCGGAAGTCACGACAGCCGTCGCGAACGGCGATCTGTCGCGCAAGATCACCGTGGACGTGCGCGGCGAAATTCTGGAGCTGAAGAACACCATCAACACGATGGTGGACCAGCTCAGCTCGTTCGCCAGCGAAGTGACGCGCGTGGCCCGCGAGGTGGGAACCGAGGGCAAGCTGGGCGGCCAGGCCATGGTGAAGGGCGTCGGCGGCGTGTGGAAAGATTTGACGGATTCGGTCAACTCCATGGCGTCGAATCTGACGAACCAGGTGCGCAATATCGCAGAAGTGACGACGGCCGTCGCCAAGGGCGATCTGTCGCGCACCATCACGGTGGAGGTGCGCGGGGAAATCCTGGAGCTGAAGAATACCATCAACACGATGGTGGACCAGCTCAGCTCGTTCGCCAGCGAAGTGACGCGTGTCGCACGTGAAGTGGGGACCGAAGGCAAGCTGGGCGGCCAGGCCGACGTGAAGGGCGTCGCGGGAACCTGGCGCGATCTGACCGAGTCGGTCAACTCGATGGCCGGCAACCTGACGGCGCAGGTCCGCAACATCGCGGAAGTCACCACCGCTGTGGCGCGCGGCGATCTGTCGCGCAAGATCACCGTAGACGTGCGCGGTGAAATCCTGGAGCTGAAGAACACCATCAACACCATGGTGGATCAACTGAACGGGTTCGCCAGCGAAGTGACGCGCGTGGCTCGCGAAGTGGGCACCGAAGGACGTTTGGGCGGGCAGGCCGATGCCCGAGGCGTCGCCGGAACGTGGCGCGATCTGACGGAATCGGTGAACTGGATGGCATCTAACCTGACCAACCAGGTTCGAAATATCGCGGAAGTGACCACCGCCGTGGCGAAGGGCGACCTTTCGCGCAAAATCACCGTGGATGCGCGCGGCGAAATTCTGGAGCTGAAGAACACCATCAACACCATGGTGGACCAGCTCAGCTCATTCGCCAGTGAAGTGACGCGCGTGGCGCGCGAAGTGGGTACCGAGGGAAAGCTGGGCGGCCAGGCGGACGTGCGCGGAGTGGCCGGCACATGGAAGGATTTGACGGACTCGGTCAATTCGATGGCATCGAACCTCACCAATCAGGTTCGGAACATCGCGGGCGTAACCACGGCTGTGGCCAAAGGCGATCTTACGACCAAGATCACGGTAGACGCCCGCGGCGAGATTTCGGAGCTGAAGAACACCATCAACACCATGGTGGATCAGCTGAACGCGTTCGCCAGCGAAGTGACGCGCGTGGCTCGCGAAGTGGGAACCGAAGGCAAGCTGGGCGGCCAGGCCGACGTGCGCGGAATCGCCGGCACGTGGAAAGACTTGACCGATTCGGTCAATTCCATGGCGTCGAACTTAACCGCACAGGTTCGAAATATCGCGGACGTGACCACCGCGGTAGCCAAAGGCGATCTCTCCAGAAAGATCACGGTGGATGCACGCGGAGAAATTCTCGCGCTCAAGGACACCATCAACACCATGGTGGATCAGCTCAGCTCGTTCGCCAGCGAAGTGACGCGCGTGGCGCGCGAAGTGGGCACGGAAGGCCGTTTAGGCGGCCAGGCCGACGTCTACGGCGTCGCCGGAACGTGGAAGGATTTGACCGAGTCGGTTAATTCGATGGCCTCCAACCTGACCAATCAGGTTCGGAATATCGCCCAGGTGACCACGGCGGTGGCCATGGGCGATCTGTCGCGCAAAATCACGGTGGACGTCCGCGGCGAAATTCTGGAACTGAAGAATACCATCAACACGATGGTGGATCAGCTCAACGGATTCGCCAGCGAAGTGAC
>DATIRX010000020.1:0-12155 GCA_035469225.1 Bryobacteraceae bacterium | reverse complement strand
GACCACGGCATTCGCACCGGCAACATGTTCCGCGGCGTGACCTTCGTGAATGACTGCGCCGAGAGCGGCCAGGCGCTCCGTGGTGGGACTCAGCTTCAGGTCGGATCCGCTCACCGGCTAGCCCAGTTCGAGCAGCACCTCGGCCAGCCCGCTCATGCCGATTCCGCCGATGCCGACGAAGTGGACAGGCTGACGCTTGAAAAACATTTTAATAACGTATTGTTTCGGCTTTTGACGGCGGTGTCAATAGCGCCGATCCAGCGGAGAGATAACAAATGTCTACGCGAAGGACTCCAGCACGTCCGCGGCGCGCCGGGCCGCGTCCGGTTTCGCGAAAGCGCGCGCGGCGCCGCCCATACGGGCCAGCAGTCCCGGCTCGCGCGCCAGACGCATCACCTCGTCCACGAAACGTGGACCATTGAACTCTGCATCGAGGACCATGCGCGCCGCGCCGATCCGCTCCATGGCTTCCGCGTTGCGCAACTGGTGCTGGTCGGCGGCAGTCGGCAGCGGAACCAGAATCGACGGCTTGCCCGCGGCGGCCAACTCGCTGACCGTTCCCATGCCCGCCCGGCTCACCACCAGATCGGCCGAAGCAAACGCCGCCGGCATGTCGCCGAGAAACGGGGAGATCTCTCCTTCGATTCCCGACGATTGGAACTCGGACGCGAGCTGGTCGTAAGCCGCCGGGCCGGTCTGATGAATCAGCCTCACCGCGCCGCGGTCCCAGAGCTTCCAGCTTTCCTGCGCCGCGCGATTGAGCGTCCGCGAGCCCTGGCTGCCGCCGGTGATCAGCACGGTCAAACGATCCTGGTCGCGCGGCTTGGGCGGGATCGCGAAAAACTCTCCTCGCACGGGCAAACCGGTGACTTCGGTGACTTCGGGCGGAAACCACTTGGCCGTCTCGGGAAAACTCAGCAGCGCGCGCGCCACGAAGCGGGCCAGCTTGCGGTGTGTAAAACCAGGCACCGCATTCGGCTCCATCACGATCACGGGCAATCTCTGCCACAGTGCCGCCAACAGGACCGGACCGGCCACGAATCCTCCGGTGGAGAACACCGCCGCGGGTCGGGCGCGGTGGAGCATGCGCGAAGCCTGCCAGACGCTCCAGGGCAGCTCGGCCAGGGTGAGGAGCGTCTGCCGCAATCCCACGCGCATCAGGCCGCCGATTTCGATCCATTCGATGGGAAATCCGTCGGCCGGCGCGAGCTTCGATTCCAATCCCCGGCGGGTTCCGATGAAGCGGACCGCATGTCCCCGCGCGCGGAGCTCGCGAGCCACGGCCAGGGCCGGCATCACGTGACCGCCGGTGCCTCCGCCCGCCATCACGAAGGACGCGGATTGTATAGGCACTGTCATCCTTCATGTTCACTTACAGTCATCCTTCGTGTTCGCTCACGCTCAACAACATCCCCAAGCAAGTCAGCGTACTCAGAAGCGAGCTGCCGCCGAGGCTGATCATCGGCAAAGGAAATCCTTTGGTGGGGCCCATATCCAGCACGACGCTTATGTTGATGAACGCCTGGATGACGATCGCGACGGTTACGCCGAGTGCCAGATACTTGCCGAAGTCGTCGCGAGCGAGCACGAACAGCCGCACGCCTCGCCACAGAATCACCAGAAATCCGGCGAGCACCGCGGTCGCTCCCCACAAACCGAGCTCTTCCCCGATGGTAGCGTATATGAAATCGCTGTCGGCTTCCGGAAGAAACATCAGCTTCTGCTTGCCTTGCGTGAGCCCGACACCCAGCACGCCTCCGGTTCCCACGGCAATCTTGGATTGCAACGGCTGATAACCCGCGTCGCGGACGGATGTGGAACGCTGAATCCAGGCGTGCAACCGCCCGCCTGTGTCGATCATTTCGATCTTGCTATAGTTCGGATCCACGTAGGAGATCACGCGCTGCAGGCGGTAAGGGCTGGTGGCCACCGCGACGACGCACAACGCCGCGGCGACCAATCCTGCGCGCAGCATGTACTTCTTTTCCAGGCCCGCCACAAAGAACACCACTCCCGCGGTCATCACCGGGACCATGGCGGTGCCGAGGTCGGCCACCACCACCAGGAAGGCCAGCATCGCCACGGCCACGAAGGCTTGCTGAAGCGTGCGCCGGTCGTTCAGCACGCGCGCGCGCCGGTCCAGGAAATAGGCCAGAAAGATGATCAAAGCCGGTTTGGCGAACTCGGAAGGCTGAAACGATCCGAGCCCGGCGAAACGGAACCAGCGGTGCCGCGTACCGAAGAAATACACCAGAACCAGCAGTCCCAGCACGATCCCCAGTCCGGAAAATGCCCACGCGGGCGTGTTCAGCCGCCGGTAATCGGTGCGCTTGAAATACATCAGCACGCAGATCGAGATGAGGGCCCAACCGAGCTGCCGCACCGCGAAGTAATAGGGCGCCACGCCGTTGCGAATCTCCGCGATGGCGCTGGAAGCGCTGTACACCATGACGAGGCCGAAGCCGACCATCGCCAGGATGGTCAGAAACAGAATCCAGTCGGTCTTCAGTCGCGCCATCAGTTCCTTCCTAATTCATGCACCAGACGCTTGAATTCCCTGCCGCGATGCTCGAAGTTTGCAAACTGATCGAAGCTGGCGCAGGCGGGCGCCAGCAGGACGGTTTCTCCCGGTCGCGCCGACGCGCGAGCGTGACGAATGGCGCGTTCCAGCGTTTCGCACTTCACCGTTGGGACATCTCCACGCAGATTCTCTTCGATCTTATCCGCCGCCGCGCCGATTAACAAGACTTCGCGCGCTTTTTCTTTAAGAACAGCGGCCAGAGGACGATAATCGCTGTTCTTGTCTTTGCCGCCCAGGATCACCCGCAGCCCGCCCTCGAACGCCGCGAGCGCCTTGAGCGTGGCATCCACGTTGGTGGCTTTGGAATCGTTGTACCAGGCAACGCCGTCCAGCTCGCGCACGAATTCGAGGCGATGCTCGACGCCGGGAAAACTCATCACCGCGGCACGGATTTGCTCGTCGTCGGCGCCGGCGAGCATGGCCATCACGGCAGCCGCCATCGTGTTTTCCACATTGTGGATGCCACGCAAGGGGATCTCCGCCGTCAGCATGAGCGGACGGCCCTCAAGAAGAATCCGGTCGCGCACGAGCCAGGCGCCTGAATCCACCGCTCCGGTGGAGCTGAAGAACATCCGCTGCGCCGCCGCGCGTTCGGCATAGCCGCGAGTCACGGGATCGTCCGCGTTCAGCACGGCGAAATCACCGGAACGCTGGTTTTCGAACAGCCGGGCCTTGGCGGCAGCGTATTTGTCGAACGTATAATGCCGGTCCAGATGATCGGGCGTGACGTTCAAAGCCGCGCCGATGTGCGCGCGAAAGGTAGATATGGTTTCCAGCTGGAAGCTGGAAAGCTCGAGCACGTTCCATTGCCCTGCACGCGACGTTTTGACCATGGACGCCGGCGGAGTGCCGATGTTGCCGCCCACCTGCGCCGGAATGCCGCTGGCTGCCAGGATGTGCCCGGTCATGGCCGTCGTTGTGGTCTTTCCGTTCGAACCTGTGATGCCGATGATCTCGCCTTTGAGGAACCAGCTGGCGAGTTCCAGATCGCCAACCACGGGAACGCGGCGGCGCCGGACCGGCTCCAATACATCCAGATCCGCGGGGACCCCCGGCGAGAGCACTACCAGATCCGCCCCCTCGAACGCAGCAGCCGCCTGCGGCTGGACCACCATGCCCAGCTCTTTCAGCCGGGAGTCTGTCCCGGGTGTCTGATCTACCGCCGTCACCTTAGCTCCTTGCTCCGTCAGCAACTCCACCGCAGCAATTCCGCTGCGCGCCATCCCGACAACCACCACTCGCGCCCCTGCCACTTTCATCGAAGTTTCAACGTCGTCAGCGCGAACAGCGCCATGATCAGTCCTGCGATCCAGAAACGCGCGATCACCTTGGATTCCGCCCATCCCAACTGTTCGAAATGATGATGCAGCGGCGCCATCTTGAAGATTCGCTTCCCGCGCAGCTTGAAGCTGCCCACTTGCAGGATTACCGAGACAGCCTCCACCACATACACGCCGCCGATGAAGAGCAGCAGCAGTTCCTGTTTCAGCAGCACGGCCACGGTCGCCAGGCCTCCGCCCAATGCGAACGACCCGACGTCTCCCATGAAAATGTCCGCCGGGTGCGCGTTGTACCAAAGAAAGCCGAGAGATGCTCCGGTCATGGCGCCGCAGAAGATGGTCAACTCGGAGGCGCCGGGCGTGCGCGCCAGGTCCAGATACTTCGCCAGATCCGCATTGCCGGACAAAAACGACAGGGCGGTCATGGCCCCGGCGGCGATGAGCATCAACCCGATGGCGAGCCCGTCCAGGCCGTCGGTCAGGTTGACGGCGTTCGACGCCCCCACCAGCACCATCGCCACGAAGGCGAAGAAAAAACTGAATGCCAGCGGAAAGGTCCAGGGATGGCCCAGCCAGGCGTGAATCAGCAGATCCGGCTTGAAATCCTTGAAAAACGGCACGTTGATTTCGGTGGAATACAGCCGGCTGGCATTCATGCCCAGCAGCAGAACGCCGACCAGCATGGAGGCCAGCAACTGCAGCATGATCTTCTGGCGCGCGGTGAGTCCCAAATTCCGTTTCTGCTTGACCTTGGTGTAATCGTCCCAAAATCCGATGGCTCCGAAACTCACCAGTCCGGCCAGCGCGACCCACACGGCAGCCACGCTAAGGTTGGCCCACAGCAGCGTCGAGATGACGATGGAGGCGCTGATCAGGAGGCCGCCCATGGTCGGCGTGCCGGCCTTTTTCAAATGCGATTGCGGACCGTCCTGGCGAATATACTGGGCGACTTGGAACTGCCGCATGCGCTCGATAAACCACGGCCCCAGCACCAGCAGGATCAGAAAGGCTGTAATGCTCGCCATGGCCGTTCGAAAGGTGGAGTACTGAAAAATGCGGAACGGCGAAAAGTAGTGAAAGAGCTGTTGGTATCCGAGCCAGTAAAACATGGATCAGCTTCCTCCCGCTTCCTGGGAGGCAAGAAACTGCTCCAAAGCCAGTTCGACGTGAACGCCGCGGGAGCCTTTGAACAGAACTGCGTCTCCGGCTTGGGCAAGCGAGCGCACCAGCTGGCCCGCGGGTACGGGATCGTCGAAAAAAAACGCGGCGTCGGCCCGAAGGCCGGAACGCTTGGCGGCGTCCAACATGTAACAAGCCGCGCCGCGTAATCCAACGAGCACGTCTATTCCGCACTCCGCTGCGTAGTTGCCTACCTCGCGGTGTAGCGGCTCAGCCCAGCGGCCAAGTTCGAGCATCTCCCCCAGAACCGCGATCCGGCGCCGAGCCGGTGTATCGCGCAGCACGCTGAGCATGGCGCGAGCCGCGTCTGGATTGGAGTTATAGCAATCGTCAAATACGAGAATTCCCCGGTGGCGGAAGCGTTGCCCCCGCATCTTGCCCGGCTGAATCTTCCGGACGCGCTCGGTGAGCCGCTCCGGGGCGATTCCAAAGATCCCGGCCACGGCGATGCCGGCCAGCAGGTTCGAAACACTGTGGCGGCCGGTGAGCGAGCTTTCGAACCGGACCTGGCCGACCCGGAAGGCGAGACCCTCTTCGGAGAACCGGACATCTTCGGCCCGCACGGTCGCGCCGGGCACTTCTCCATACGTGACCACGGGTCCCGCATGTACCTGCGCAAAGGCGGCGACACGCCGGTCATCGGCATTCAACACAGCCGTCCCGTTGGGGGGCAGCGCCTCGATCAATTCCCGCTTCGCCGCGGCGATTCCGTCGATCGAGTCGAAATTTTCCATGTGCGCGTATCCGACATTGGTCACCACACCGACGTTTGGCCGGGCGATTTCGGCCAATGCCCGGATCTCGCCGGCGTGATTCATCCCCATTTCGAGGACCGCGGCCTGGGCCTGGTCCTCCACACGCAGCAAAGACAGGGGCAGACCGAAGTGGTTGTTCAGATTCCCCTCGGTCTTAGCGGTCTTGAGTCCCACCGACAACATCTCCGCAATCACATCCTTGGTGGTGGTTTTTCCGGCGCTCCCGGTAACGCCGACCACTTGGCCCGCCCATTCCAGGCGAGCCGCCGCCGCCACGGCTTGCAGCGCCGCCAACGAGTCTTCCACTCTCAAAACCGGCCCGTCCACCGGGCGATCCACCACGGCCCCGGCTGCGCCCTTCCGCAAGACTTCCGCGACGTAGGCGTGCCCGTCGTGAGTGGGACCGCGCAAGGCGAAAAACAAGTCGCCCGGCCGCAGGGTCCGGGAATCGATGCTCCAGCCTGTTACCACGGTTTCTGTTTCGATCGCCTGCCCCAACCGCGCCGCTACCCACTTCAGCGGCTTTTTCATCCTTTGTACCCAAATGATCGAAGAATCTCGCGCGCCGTTTCGCGATCGTCAAAATGAATGGTTCGGTCCTTCAGAACCTGATACGTCTCATGCCCTTTGCCGGCCAGCAAGACCACGTCGCCGGGCTGGGCGCGCTCGATCGCAATCTGGATTGCTTTGGCGCGGTCCGGCTCGGCCACGTAAGGCGTATCGAAGCGCCCCAATCCCACCAGCACATCGTTCATGATCGCCAGAGGATCTTCGGAGCGGGGATTGTCCGAAGTAAGCACAACAAAATCACTCAGTTCGGCGGCAGCCATTCCCATCAGGGGGCGCTTGGTGCGGTCGCGGTCGCCTCCGCAGCCGAACAGCGTGATTACTTTGCCTGGGGACAAACTCCGGGCCGTCTGGATGGCGTTCCGGAGGGCGTCGTCGGTATGCGCGTAGTCCACAGCGACCAGAAAGGCCTGGCCCGCATCCACGGATTCGAATCGACCAGGGACGGCGCGGCAGTCTGAAATCGACCTTGCGATCGCGTCCAGCTCGAGACCGTAGGTCAACCCTGCACCGATCGCCGCCAGAATATTCGAGACATTCACCCGGCCCAGTAACGGCGATTCCACACTCGCGCGGCGGCCGTTCCAGGTCACTTCGAGACGCAAACCGCTGAACCCGGACACAATATTCTCCGCCCGCAACCCGGCATCGCCGGCCACGCCGTACCAGATGGTCTGGGAACCAGGATCTTCGGGCGTCATTGTTTTAGACGCCGGATCGTCGGCATTCAGCACGGCCCACCGGGGCGCGGGCTGGCCCGGCGGGGCAAACAGCCGGCGCTTGGAGGCCCCGTATTCTTCCATGGTCCCGTGAAAATCCAGATGGTCGCGCGTGAGGTTGGTGAACACCGCCGTATGGAATCGGAATCCGTGAACCCGGCCGAGCGCCAATGCGTGGGAGGAGACCTCGGCGATCAGGTGCGTGCCGCCGCGCGCCTCCAGCTCCGCGGCAAAGCGCATGATATCGAGCGACTCCGGTGTGGTATTCGGGGACGGCCGGACCTCACCGGCGAGCCGGTATTCGATGGTTCCCAGGAGCCCGGTGATCTTGCCGGCTGCGCGCAGGATCGTCTCGATCAGGTAGGCCGTGGTGGTCTTCCCGTTGGTGCCCGTGATTCCGGTAAACAGAACACGTTCGTCGGGATGATGGTAGAAGTTGCGGGAAGCCGCGGCCAGGGCGTTCCGGCCATGTTCGACTTCGATCCATGTGTAAGGGGAACCGGCGAAATCGGCGGGCCGGGGCAGATCGCTTACGACCGCCAGCGCGCCTAGGTCCAGAGCATTCTGGGCGAAACGGCGGCCATCGACGCGGGACCCGGGGAACGCAAAAAACACAAAACCCTTCTCGACGCGGCGCGAATCGTATTCGAGGCCGGTCACTTCCTGATTGGCGAGCGCCGGGGCGAGCGTCTCGCGGAGCGCCACCCCCGCCAGCAGCTCGCCGAGCTTCATCGCCCGAATTGAACCCGAACCAGTGCGTGCGGACGCAGAGGCGTCCCGGGAGGCGGATCCTGGCTGCGCGCCAACCCCTCTCCGTGCGTCTCCACAGGGAAACCAGCCGCCATCGATTCCTCCAGCACGAATCGCACCGACTTTCCAAGGAAGTCCGGAGTACGCCGCCCGCCGGGCGTTTGGGCGTTGGCGGTCAAGACCGGCTGCGATTCTTCAGGTAAAAAAAGCCGCCGGTCCGGTGAGGAAGCTTCAGCCGAAGCCGAGGCGCCCTCCCGAACCGGCGGCGGAGTGACGGAGGATACAGATCGTTGTCCAGGCGGGGTAAACAAACCCGCCTTGGAGAGATTTTGGGGGGAAGGCTGAGCGGCGTTCCGCTGTTCGCCCTCGGGGAGATCCTTGGGCACATCCAGCATCCGCAGCGCATCCATCGCGACTTCGCGGAAAACCGGGGCGGCCACTGGTCCGCCGTAACCAGCCGTGCCGCCGCTGGTGTGGTTCAAGGTCACCGCGATCACGATTTGAGGATTCGCGACCGGCGCGAACCCCAGGAAACTCGCGTTGTAATTGTGGGTGTAGATGTGGGCCTTGGCGTCGTAGATCTGCGCCGATCCGGTCTTTCCACCGGAGGTGTAGCCCTTCAGGTTGGCAAGCCCGCGGCCGGTGCCGCGCAAGACCACGCCTTCCATCATCTGGCGCATCGTGATGGCCGTTTCCGGCCGCAGAATCCGGACGGGCTGCTCAGGATTGATGCGTTGCAGCGGCTGTCCGGGTTTCTGGCGGGCGATCACCAGCCGGGGCTTCACCTTCAAACCGCCATTGGCAATCACGGCGCCGGCCACAGCGAGCTGCAGCGACGTGACGCTGACTTCATGACCCATGGCCAGGGATCCGATGGAGCTGGGCATCCACTGCTTGACGTCGCGGAGGTTTCCGCCCGATTCTCCCGCCAGCTCGATGCCGGTCTTCTGTCCGAACCCGAACAGTCTCTGATACTTGTAGAGGGGGCGCTCGCCGGTCTTGAGCGCGATCTGGATGGCTCCGATGTTGCTCGATTTCGCCAGCACGTCGGCCATGCTCAGGACGGAGTAGCGATGCGTATCGTGAATCACGCGGCCATACAGATTGATGCTGCCGTTGCCGCAATTGAATAACGAATCCGGCGTCAGACCAGTGGTCTCTAGAGCAGCGGAAAGCGTGATGACTTTGAAGACGCTGCCCGGTTCGAAGGGCGTCGAAATCGCCAGATTGCTGCGAGCCGCCGGATCGCCGTCCTCCGATGCCGGTAGATTGGGATCGTAGCGAGGATAGTTGGCCATGGCCAGAATGTCGCCATTGTAAGGATTGATGGCGATGATCGATCCGGTGTGCGCATGACTGGAGGCGATGGCTTTGTCCAGTTGCCGCTCGGCCTCGTACTGCAGATTCGGGTCGATGCTCAGCATCAGGTTCGAGCCGGCTTCCGGCGCTCGCGTGACAACCGATGCGTAGGCCGTCTGGTGGACGTCTCTCAATTCGCGCGCCAGGCCGGGGCGGCCCGCCAGATCCTCTTCGAAGGATGCCTCGATGCCTGCGCTGCCGCGTTCGGCGTCGCCCCCGTCCACGTATCCGATGGAGCCCAGAGCGTGCGACGCCAGCGCGTGGTGCGGGTAGAAACGGCGGAGCTCGGTGCGGAATTCGACGTAGGGAAGGTTCTGGGCGCGCAGGCGATCCGCAGGTCCGGAATCCAGCTTCCGCGCCACCCACATGAAGTGACTGCCGCGCGCCTGGTAGGCCCGGAGTCTCTGATACAGCGCGGACTTGTCCAGGCGAAGGGCGCGCGAGAGCTTATCGGCGGCGATCTTCAGATCGGGAATTTTCTGCGGATCGACCACCACTGAATCGGCCGGCAGCGTCTTGGCCAGGGGCTGCCCGGTTCGGTCCAGAATAGACCCACGCAGAGCCTGCACTTCCACGATTCGCTGCTGCTGCTGCTCGGCCATTCGGAGCAGCTCGTCGTGGCGGATTACCTGCAGCCAGATCAGGCGTCCGAAAATGACGCCGGCCCACGCCAACAATACCCACAGCAACACCTGAAGGCGCCGGGTGGTTGGGGTAAGTAGCATGGCACGTCGTCCGGCGGGTTATTTCCCGGGCCTCTCAGGAGCCCCCGGCACGGCCAGCGTCTCGCGCTGTTCCTGACGGAGTTCGGCACCGTGTTCTGCGTTCTGCGCGACTTGCGCATCCGCCTGGCCGTCCAGATAGACCACCTTCTGCGGCGGCGGATCCACAAACTGCTGCATGCGGGCCAACTCCTGCATGCGGGCCGGCGAGAGCAGCGCGGCTTCCTGCAGCTCGAGCGTGGCGCTTTCGTTTGCCAGGCGGCGCGCATCCTGACGCAAGGTCTCCACTTGATATCCCGCCAGCAGGCTATATGCGCCGGGGAGGAGCACCACAATCAGAAGGACGGCCGCAGCCACAACCGAGCCAATCATTTTCCAGCAGACCTGGCGCGCTTCCGGGTCGGCCGCCCGCACCACGCGGCTGTTGTCCAGCCGCTTGATGTAGAAGAAAATGTCCTCGTTGGCAAAAGGCCGCACCGGCGCGCTGGGCTCCGCAGTGTGCACGGCCGACCCGGCCCGGTTCATCCCTTGTTCGAAAAACTTGCCCAATACAGTCGCTAGCGTGGCCATCGTGCCCGACCTTGTTCTTTCTTTAAAGCAACTCCACGGCGCGGAGCTTGGCGCTTCGCGACGGCGGGTTGTTCCAGATTTCCTCTTCCGCAGGACGCACGACGTGCCGGGTGAGCACCACGGCTCGACCCGCCTTCGCCATTGCCTGAAAACTCTGCTTGACCTTGCGGTCCTCGAGCGACATGAAGGTGACGATTACGGCTCGGCCCCCGGGCTTCACCAGCCTGGGAATGGATTCGAGCAGTGCGTCCAGCTCCTCCTGTTCGCGGTTGACAGCGATGCGCAACGCCATAAAGGTGCGCGTCGCCGGGTGAATTTTTTCCGTGCGGGGCACGACGCCTTCGATCAGCTTGGCCAACTGACCGGTCGTCTTTATGGGCCGTGCCCGCACGATTGCTCTGGATATCTTCCGGCTCCTCCTTTCCTCGCCCAGCCTGAAGATCAGGTCGGCGAGTTCCTTCTCGGATTCGAAATTGACAATGTCGGCAGCGGTCCCCGGAGTGTCGCGCCCCATACGCATATCCAAAGGACCATCCGCCATCAGCGAGAACCCCCTCTCGCCTTCCGTTAGCTGGTACCGCGAAACTCCCAGGTCCGCAAGCAGTCCGTCCAGTTGTGAAACCCCCGCGGTTGACAGCGTCTCCCCCAGCTGCGAGAACAAACTCCGATGAAACTGAATGCGGGACGAAACATCGGCGGTGTTGACTTTGGCCAGCTCCAGACTCTCTGGATCCCGGTCGCATGCCAGCACCCGGCCATTGCCCCCAAGCTCTGCCAGCCTGCGAGCGATCGCTCCGGTATGTCCGCCCAATCCCGCGGTTGCGTCCAGATACACTCCGCCGGGTTTCAGCGCCAGATACTCCAGGCACTCCCCAAGCATGACCGGCGTGTGCATACATAACCGCTACTTCAGTCCCATTTTTTCCAGTGCCTTCAAGTCGTCGAACATATTGGCCTGCGCCATCTGCATACGCTCGTCGTAGATCTTCTTGCTGACTACGTTGATCCGGCCGTGATACACGTCCAGCCATACGGGCTGCTTTTCCAGGCCCAGTTCCTCGCGCAGCTTGGCCGGCAGCAGCACGCGTCCCGATTTGTCGATCTCGGCGTCGCCGCCGAAGACTTTCGCCAGAAAAGCCAGACGCTCGGACGCAGCCGCGTTCTCTCCGGAACTTTGAAACAGCGCCTCGTTGACTTTCCACACCGACATCGGATAGATTCGAGCCTGACGCAGGTCGAATGTCGTGATAAAAACCTTGGTGACCTTGAGAGCTTCCAGATATTCCAGAAACTCGGCCGGCAGTTTCAGGCGGCCCTTTTCGTCGACGCTCGCCTGGGCGATCGAATGGGGAGGCTCCGCCGTCACCAGATTGTTGTTCTGCACATCGCCCACTTTGTGACACCTTAACCCACATCAGGCCACTTGAGCGAGTTTATACTGGCTTCTTGCTGATTGCAAGAGATTTGTTGTCCCGATTTGACTACGCTTTTTATTCGCCCGCGTTCGCCTTAGCCGGCGATTCGAGCGATCAGTGTTTGAGGGCGGTTTGCCAATTCAGCACCAGCGTGAACTCCTGCCGGGAGTTGTTCTGCGCCGGCACGGAAACCAAGAACCTCTGCAAATCGTGCGTCGCGTCCATGCGCGCGCCGGGTGTGCTGCCACCTAGCGCAAG
>DATIRX010000019.1:0-2536 GCA_035469225.1 Bryobacteraceae bacterium | reverse complement strand
CATACCGTCGGAGGCACGCACCTGCGGGTTGTTTAGTATTTTCGTCTTGTTGTCGCTCAGCACGGCCTGCAACAGCACGCCCGGCAGCGTCGTCGAAAAATCCGACGTGGAAATATGGCCGAGCTGCCCAAGAGTAATGGAAGTGCTCGGTGTTCCACCTGCCGTGGTGGTGGCGCCATTGCGCGGCGTAAAGTTGATGGCCGAGTTGATGCCCGCGGTCAAACCGGAGGAGGACGCAGTCGCCAGGGTCGCCGCCAGATCCCGGGTGCGCGAGGTGTTCGCCTCCATGATCAGCACATCGATCACGACCTCGGACTTAGGTTTGTCCAGATCGTGCACCAGCTTTTCCGCCAGCGCCACAGCGTCGGCCGAGCCGCGCACGACCAGCGCCTTCTGCGGATTTACCGTGAAGACACGCGTGATATTGGTGATGGTGCGAACCGCCGTCGAGATCTCCTGAAATTCCTGCACGGTGCTGGCGTTGGTGATGTAGAACGTCTTCACCACGAAATCTTCGTAATCGCGGCGCTTGTTGGCCGTATCCTGCGCCACGAAGATGCTGGTGGAGGAAATCGGCTTCCAGTAGGTGTGCGTCAGTAGCGCCACATAGTCGAAAGCTTGTTCCGGGGTGGACTCGCCCAGCTCCACATTGAAATTCCTGGTTTGAACCTGTCCCAGGCCATCCGGATCGATCACCGTGGTGATGCCGGCGATCTTGCCGATGCTCTCATACAGAACCCGCGGCGGCTGGTTGTTAAGCTTGATCGAAGGGATTCGCCGCACGGCCGCCTTCAGCTCGGGCGGACCCAGCATCGATTCCACCTGCAGGTTCGTATCGCGACGGATCTGCTCCACGGGAGTAAGCGTGCGGCCCTCGGCCGTCGCCGGCGGTCTGCGCAGCATGTCCTGAGTGCGCTTCAGTTCTTGCAGCGCCAGTGCAGAAGAGGGATCCGCAGCGATTCCTTTCTGAAACTCACTAATGGCTTCCTCCAGTTTTCCGCCGGCGCGGCTGGTTTGTCCCCGCTCGACATGCATGGCGGCAGCCTGGAAACGGGCTTTCTGCAACCCGATCAAATACCCCGTATCTTTGGGATCTTCCTCCGCTGCCTGGACGTAGAACTGCAGCGCGCTGTCCCAGTCCTTCTTAAGCTCCGCATCCTGGGCCTGCTTGAGGAGCCGGTCGCCTTTGCGGGTCCGGGCGTCCAACGGGGAGCCCAGCAGGAGCACCAGGGCAAGCGCAACGGTTGTTCGTAAGTGCTTAACTATCATTATTTTACGGAATCCAAGGAAACCCCACGTGTTACACTTGCACTCGGGACCTCACAAGCCCTTGACGCGATTCGGGTACACTTCGTGGAAGCCAAAATTAAGATTCTGAGCGACAACCGGTCGGCCGGGCACGATTATTTCCTCTCGGACCGCATGGAAGCCGGCCTGGTTCTGACCGGAACCGAGGTCAAGGCCGCTCGTGGGGGACAGATCCAGCTTAAGGACGCCTACGGCGAGGTCGCCGGCAACGAAGCCTGGCTGGTGAACGCCCACTTCGCGAAGTATTCGCACGGCAACATGGCGAATCACGAGCCGATCCGCCGCCGCAAACTCCTGATGCACCGGTCCGAAATCGTCAAGCTCCAGGAGACCACCCGCGAGCGCGGGCTGACGGTCGTTCCCACCAAGATGTACTTGAAGAATGGCCGGATCAAGGTGGAGCTGGCGGTCGGCAAAGGGAAGAAGTTCCACGACAAGCGCCAGAGCGAGCGTGAGCGCGAGATGAAGTCCGAAGCCAAGTCGGCACTGGGCCGCCGCGGCCGGGACTGAGCTATACTCAATCCTGCTCGGGCACCATGCTGCCCTTGAGGAGAGAAATTTCAATTATGCGTAAACCTCTATTTGCTGCTGCCGCGTTATTCGCGATGGTTGCCGCGTCCCTGATCGTTTCCGCCCAGGCCCAAGACGGCAAGGGTAAGGGCGACGGTAAGGGCAAGGGCGACGGAAAAGGAAAAGGCGGCCCGCCCGCGGGCCAGATGATCGTCAAGATCAAAGACGGTTTCTACGAGGTCACCGGCGCAGGCGGGAACACCAGCGTTCGCGTCACTAAGGACGGCCTGATCGTAGTCGATACCAAGAATCTGGGCGAGGCAAATTACAACGACCTGATGGCGCAGATCAAGACCGTGTCGAATCTGCCGGTCAAATACGTCGTGATCACCCACGTCCATCAGGATCACAGCGGTAACACCAAGAGCTTTGAGGACGCCGGCGCCAAGGTCATCGCCAATGCCGGTGAAAAAGCCGAGTTGGCGACCTATACCAGCGCCGCCGGCAAGCCAGCCGAGCCCAATGTCACCTATGACAAGAAGACCACTATCAAGCTCGGCGGCGTGAAGGCCGAGGTTTACCATTTCAGCCGCGCCCACACCGGCGGCGATTCTGTGGTGTACTTCCCCGATCTCAAGATCGTCGCGGGCGGCGACGCCCTCGTTAACGGCGCTCCAAATATCGATTTTCCCAACGGCGGCAGCGCCGTCGAATGGCC
>DATIRX010000018.1:0-7718 GCA_035469225.1 Bryobacteraceae bacterium | reverse complement strand
CAAACGATCGGTCAACTATTGGTTAACTGGCAGACCGGAGAACTCGCGGGCCAGGGAGGCCCGGCTACCGTGTGCCGTAGGATTCCTTTCCGCAAGGAGGCACAGGTGCGAAGGTATCATGTGGCGAATCTAGGAATTGTGAGCGCGTCGAAAGCTGCTGGAGCCTTTTTGGCACATCCGATTTCGACCTGGTCAAGCCGGGAACTGGTGCTTTCTCGCCCAAGCCGTCGTCCAGCGAGTGACGGCGGGCGGGCTGAGATAATATAGTTTGGTGCAGCCAGATACCGCTCTCCAACTTGCCACTTCCCAGCTTGCCCGCGTCCGCGCAGAAATCGGAAAGATCATCGTAGGACAGCAGGACGTCGTAGACGGCGTACTCATCTGCCTGCTGGCCGGCGGTCACGTGCTGCTGGAAGGCGTGCCCGGCCTGGGCAAGACCACGCTGCTGCGCACTCTTTCCAAGGTGATGCACCTGAAGTATTCGCGCATCCAGTTCACGCCCGACCTGATGCCCGCCGACATCGTGGGCAGCATGATCATCGATAGCGAGGGCGGATCCAAGGCGCTGCGCTTCCAGCCCGGGCCGATCTTCGCGCACCTGGTGCTGGCGGACGAGATCAATCGTGCGACGCCCAAGACCCAATCCGCGCTGCTCGAGGCCATGCAGGAGCACACCGTCACCAGCGGAACGCAAACCATGGAACTGGAGCCGCCCTTTCTGGTGATGGCGACGCAGAACCCGATCGAGATGGAAGGAACCTATCCGCTTCCGGAAGCGCAGCTGGACCGCTTCCTGATGAAGATTCTGGTGCGCTTTCCGACGCGGGCGGAACTGGGCACCATCGTCGATCGCACCATCCAGAAAGATGAGATCGAGATCGGGCCGGTGTTAACGCGCGAGGAGATTCTGGGCTTGCGCGAAGTGTGCCACCACGTTCTGGTCGCGCCGCACGTGCAGGAGCATGCTATCGGTCTGGTGATGGCCACGCAGCCCGGCCAGCCCGAGGCGCACGAGCTGTCCAACAAATTTATCCGCTACGGAAGCTCGCCGCGCGGCGCGCAGGCGCTGGTCGAGTGCGGCCAGGTCCTGGCGCTGATGAAGGGGCGCCTGCATCTTTCGATCGAGGACATCAACGCAGTCGCGCCGGCCGTCCTGCGTCACCGGATTATTCTCAATTTCGACGCCCATGCGGAAGGCCAGACCGCCGAAACCATCCTGGCCAAAGTAATTCCCAGCGTCGCTGCAGCGGTTCCCTCACGTGCCTGAACCGCTTCTGGATACTCGCCTTCTCGAACGCCTGGAGCGCCTCACCATCCAGTGGCAGAATTCACTGCCGGGACTGGTGGGCGGTCACAATACCTCGCGCTTTTCCGGCGCCGGCCAGGAGTTCCTGGATCATCGCCAGTTCCATCACGGCGACGATCTGCGCGCCGTCAACTGGCGGGCGTTTCTAAGACTCGACCGGCTCTTTCTGAAAATGTTTCAGCTGGAGCCGCGCATTCCCGTGCGTATTCTGGTGGACGTCAGCAAATCCATGGAGACCGGGGCGAATTCCAAGTTCGATTACGCGCGCAAGCTGGCGGCCGCCTTGTGCTACGTGGGCCTGGTCCGGCTCGATTCGATCTGCCTGCAGCCCTTCAGCGGCAAGCTGCACGACGCTTTCACCGCCAGCGGCGGGCGTCACCGTTTTCAGCCCGCGATGAACTTCCTCGCGGCGCTGCAGCCGGCCGGGCAAACGAATTTCCTGGAATGCGCGCGGCAGTTCTGCTCGAAATATCCGCAGCGCGGGCTGGCTTTGGTGATTTCCGATTTTCTGGACGATCGCGATTGCGAGAAACCGATTCAATACCTGGCCGACTTCGGCCATGAGCTGATCCTGATGCAGGTGTGGGCCGAGGAAGACCGCGAACCGCCCTGGGAAGGCGAACTCGAACTGGAAGATGCCGAAACCGGGCAGAAAGTGGAGCTGGCTTTCGACCGCGACGCCCGGGCGCAGTACACCGCGGCCTTCGATATCCATGCAGCCCACATTCGCACGGTCGCCGAGCGGAACAACGGCCGGTACGTGGGGCTGCCGAGCTCTACGCCCATTGAACAGGCCATCTTCGGTCCGCTGGTGAAGAGTGGTGCGGTAGCATAATCTAACGTCACGAACGTAGTATGAACTTCCTAAACCTTGGTCTCGGCGAGCTGCTCGGGCTGGTGGGCGCGATCTCGGCCGGAGTGGTCGCGCTGTATCTGCTGGACCGTTCCAAGCGGCGGCAGATTGTCGCCACGCTGCGCTTCTGGTCCGCGGCCGACGTGCGCACCGAGCTCAAGCATCGCCGCCGCATCCAGCAGCCTTGGAGCCTGCTGCTGCAGCTGATCAGCCTGGCGCTGCTGCTGACGGCCATTGCCGGCCCGCAGCTCGGAATCTTCGACGCGACCGGCAGCGATCATGTGATCTTGCTGGATACGTCCGCCTGGATGGGATCCCGTGCCAATACGGCCGCTGGCCAGGGTGTCCTGATGGATCAGGCCAGGGCCAGCGCCCGGGCGTACCTGCGCAGCATTCCGCGGCGCGACCGTGTGATGCTGGTGCGCGCAGACGCGCTGGCCACGCCGGCTACGGCATTTGAGTCCAATCGCGGCGCTCTGGAGAGCGCCATTCAGCAATCGCAGGCCGGAGCCTCGGCCTTGAACCTGGCCCAGGCTCTGGAATTTGCGGAGCGCGCGCAGAAGCTGCAATCGCAGCGCTCCGGCGAAATCGTCTTCATCGGCGCGGGACGCGTGAGCGAAGAAGAGGCCGCGCTATCTGCGCTCCCCGCGAACCTGCGGGTTGTTTCTACGAATTCGACTCTGGAGAATGTCGGATTGCGTAAGATCGGATTGCGCCGGTCGCCATCGGCGCCCGATGCGTGGGACGTTTTCGTTGTCGTAAAGAATTACGGCGTGCGTCCGCAGAGCGTGGATCTGGGTTTGCAATTCTCGCAGTCCCCCGCGGGCTCCCGGCGCATCACCTTGCGCCCCGGTGCCGAAGAGCAGGCGACTTTTTCCTACACGGCGAAGTCCGGCGGTTTTCTCGAAGCCCGCTTGAACGTCCGCGATGCCTTTCCTCAGGATGATCGGGCCGTGGTGGAGCTGCCTCCGCAAGCCTCCTCCCGCGTAGTGGTGTATTCGGATGAACCCCAATTCCTGCGTCCGCTGTTCCTGGCCAATGCCCAGGTAGATGCGGTGTTTGAAGCGCCCGCCAAGTTTGACCCTGCCGTCAAAGCCGACATCGTGGTGCTGGATCGTTTTGTACCCAACACTGCCCCGCGAGCCGCTTCCATATATATCCAGCCGCCCGCCAATGGCTCGCCGGTACCCGTGCGTTCCACGCGAACCGGACTGCGGCTGGATACGTGGCATGCGGAAACGACTTTGGGAGCCGGCTTGCGCACGCGGGACGTTACGCTGGAATCCGCCGAGGTTTTTTCGCCCGCGGCAGCAGATACCGTGGTTGCAGAAACCACCGAAGGACCCGTCGTCGTTGCGCGTGAAGGGACTCGCGCGGGCGAGCCCAAACAGGTGATGATCGGCTTCCATCCCGGCCGCGGCTCCATGAAATATGAATTGGCGACGCCGCTGCTGATCGCGAATATTCTGCGCTGGATGGTGCCCGGCGCGTTCCGCCGCTGGGAGTTTCAGGCGGGAACCGTCGGCACGGTGAACGTGCCCGTCGAGAAAACTTCGAAGCCTGAAGACATCAAGGTCCTGGACGAGGCCAATCGTGGACTGCCCTTCACGGTGGAAGACAACAACCTGCGCTTCTTTTCGGGAGCGCCCGGCACCGTCCGGGTGCAGATGGGCGATCGCGAAATGGTGTATTCGCTCACGCTGCCGGATGTCGGCGAGGCGGTGTGGCGCGTGCCGGCTAGTGTGCATAAAGGCGTGCCGCGCGCGGTGCTGGGCGACGCTGCTCCGCGCGACCTGTGGCCCTGGCTCGCGATACTCGGCGGCCTTGGGCTGCTGGCCGACTGGCTGCTCTACGGACGTAGCCGGGCGTTTCGGCTGCGATCCGCGGGCGCCATGGTTTCGCCGTGGAAGCCCGGCTGGAAGAAAGTCACGCAGTGGAGAAAAGCGTCATGACCCGGAGGCGCGTATGACCTTCGACCGCTCCTGGATCCTGATGCTTCTATGGCTGCCGGCGGCCTGGATGCTGTTCGAGTGGCGCCGGACCTCCCGCAAGCTGGGCCTGACCCTCAAGGCTCTTTCGCTCGCCGCGATCCTGCTGGCTCTGTCCGAACCGCGCATGATTCTGCAGGAAACCAAGGTTGCCCTGGCGGTCCTGGTGGATACTTCCGCCAGTTCTTCGGCCGCCGACCTCGCGCGCGCTTCTCAACTGGCTCGCACCATGAGCGGAGCGCAGGGCCGTCATTGGATGCGGGTCGTACCCTTCGCCCGGTCTACGCGCAATCTGTCGTCCGGCGAACAACAAAGCACCCTCCGGCTGGCCTCGACTTCCGGTGAAGCCGGCCGCGCGACGGACCTGGAAGCAGCCGTGCGGGAGGCCATCGCGTCACTTCCAGCCGGCATGGTCCCGCGCGTCGCACTGATCTCCGACGGCAAGGAGAACAAGGGCAGCATCGCGCGAGCCGCCTGGCAAGCCCAGCAATTGGGCATTCCCATCGATACCTTTGCATTGGCGGGCCATGCGAAACCCGCACTGCGTCTGGAATCGGTCAGCCTGCCCTCCATCGCCTTTACCGGCGAGCAGTTTCCCATCGACGTGGTGGTCTCGGCTCCGTCCGCGGGTCCGGCTCAGGTGGAGCTTTCCGCCGAAGGCAAGAGCCTGGGACACACCGAGGTGAATCTGGAGCGCGGCGAGAATCCGCTGCGCCTGCACGCCAGCCTGAACACGCCCGGCGCACTGGATGTTTCCGTGGCGATTAAAGCCGGCGCCCTGGGCGATGTGCGTTTCGATCAGGCCGTAGTCCTGCGCCAGCCCAAAGTCCTGTATGTCTCGCCGGATCCCGCCGCACAGGATGGAAACCTGCCTGCCGCGCTGTCCAGCGCCCAGTTCGACGTGTTCCGCGCCGGCGATCCTGGAGAAGTTCATCTGGAAGATTTCCAACTGGTGATTCTCAACAATTGGGATCTGGAGGCGGTGCCTCCCACGGGCAAGCAAGCTCTGGAGCAGTACGTGAAACAGGGCGGCGGATTGCTCGTGATCGGCGGCGAACGCAACTTGTACCGCGAGAAGAAGGGGCCCGAAGACCCCCTGGAGCGTGCCCTGCCCGCGAAACTGGCCCCGCCGCGTTCTCCCGAGGGAACCGCCGTGGTGCTGATCATCGACAAATCGTCGTCGATGGAAGGCAAGAAGATGGAGCTGGCGCGCGTGGCGGCCATCGGCGTAATCGAAAATCTCCGGCCCATTGATCAGGTGGGCGTGCTGATCTTCGATAACTCTTTCGAATGGGCCGTTCCGATCCGGCGCGCCGAGGACAAAGCGCTCATCAAGCGCTTGATTTCCGGAATCACCCCGGACGGAGGCACGCAGATTGCCCCGGCCTTGACCGAAGCCTTCCGAAGAATCCGCCCGGTCAGCGCCACCTACAAACATATCGTTCTTATGACGGACGGTATTTCGGAAGAGGGTGACAGCCTGACTCTCGCCAAAGAAGCCGAAACACAGAAGGTTACGATTTCAACCGTCGGCCTGGGGCAGGATGTGAATCGCAATTATCTGGAACGGGTGGCAACAACCGCGGCGGGAAAATCTTACTTCCTCACCGATCCGCAAGGTTTGGAGCAGCTTCTGCTCCGCGACGTGCTGGAGCATACCGGATCCACCACGGTCGAACGCCCTCTGGCTCCCGAAGTACTGAAGCACGCCGAGATCCTGAACGACGTCGGCATGGAAAGCGCGCCCATGCTGAAAGGCTACGTGCGTTTTACCTCCAAGCCGACTGCCGAAACGATTCTGCAGCTGGACCGTCACGATCCGCTTCTGGCCCGCTGGCAGTACGGCCTGGGACGCGCCGCCGTGTTCGCCTCCGACGCCAAGACCCGCTGGGCAGCCGACTGGGTCGCCTGGAAAGGCTTCGATAAATTCTGGACGAATCTATCCCGCGATCTCCTTCCCCGGGCGCAGGGCGGCGAGGCTTCGGTGAACTACGACAGCGCCAACGGCGACCTGGTGGTCGAGTATCGCTTGGGACGCGGCGTTCCCGAACCCGACAAGATTCCCGACGTCTACGCGTTCGGCCCCGACGGATTCCAGCAGCCCGTTCCGGTGAAAAAGATCGCCGCCGGCACGTTCCGCGGGCGGCTTCCCATCGGCTCGCGCCAGGGCTTGTTCCGCGTGCGCACCGCTCAGGAATCACGCGCCTTCCCGGAAGCCGGATTGTACCGCCCGGAAGCCGAGCTCGCCGACTACGGATCCAATGAAACTCTCCTTAAGCAAGTAGCTGCCTACACCGGTGGACGTTTTCAGCCCGATCCGGCCGCCGTATTTTCGGGCGGAGGCAAATCCATTTCATCGTCGCTGCGGCTGTGGCCCGGATTGCTGGGGCTAGCAGTACTGCTCAGCCTGGTGGAGCTAATCATGCGCAAGTGGAAAGGCGTCATGGCCCGCGCCTGAGTATTTCGTGGTCACTTCTTCCGCGTGAACAGCAAACCGGTCCAGGTTTCGTTCACCGAGCAGATCTTGTAGTCCACCAGCCCCACTGCAATCGCCGATTCCCGGACGAAAGTCTGTGTGATCCCGGACGCCGGTTTACCAGCCTGCTGTTTGGGATAAACAATCCAAATCCGGCTTACGACAGCGCGCTTGCGTATGCGGGCCAACCCGGCCAGATACTCATCCGGATCGCGGACGAACCACAGCGTCAATGGCAGCGGCTCCTCTGGTTCCTCCTCGAGCGCGACGTCCCTGGGAAGCTTGCCCAGCACGCGCAGGTAATCTGCAGGCGGATCGATCAGCGCGACGCGCGAACCTGCTTTGATGCCGAGCTTCTCCGCGGCGGTCCGGTCCGTGCGATTCATCATGCGCGCCGGAGCCACCGGATCGGCCAGAGGCTTTACCCGTTTCAGCGCGGCCGCTACCCGGGCGCGCGAGGTATACACGGCATCCGGAATCTCTTTGCGGATCTGCTCGACTTTTTCCGGGTCGCCATCCACAAACACGATGGGGATATGCCGGATCGATTTGGTGGAACGAATCTCGGCGGCCACGTAGCGGCCGTGAGACGGAAGGCGCGTCAGGTCGATGACCACGGCGAACGCCGGCTTCTCGCGCAAGGTGCGATAACTGCCGTTGGCTTTGTCGCCGGGGTAATCGACGGTGTAGCCGGCCTTGCGCAACACCTCGATCAGCGGAGACGCTTCGCTCTCCCGCCAGTGACAGAGCCGCACGCGAGGCATGCTCTCTATCGTCTCCGAAAAGAGGCCAGCCGGGCAGCTCCCCTACCCGGCCGGCGTCGTCGGGCGACTACTCAGAGTCGTCCGTTCCTCCGACACAGGGTTCCGCGCAGGCGGCGGCGAAACCGGCTCACGCCGCCGGGAAATTTGCTTTCAGCAGCTCGAGTATCCTCAGGGCCGCTCCGGAGTCGATGGAATGGGAGGCCAGTGCGACGCCCGAAAGCAGGTCGGCCGACAAACCCGCCGCGAGCAACCCAGCCGCCGCGTTCGCCAGAACGATATCCCGGGGAGCACCCATGGATCCACGAAGAATCCCTAATGCAATCTGAGTATT
>DATIRX010000017.1:0-2382 GCA_035469225.1 Bryobacteraceae bacterium | reverse complement strand
CTTCGAGGCCCGGAGCGCCGGTTTCGGCCGAGGCCGCCTCGGCGAACGGATCGGGTTCTGCATCAGGGCCGTTGGGCGGCGAGTAATCGATTTCCAGCAGAAACCTGTTCGCCAGCACGCTGGTTTTGATGACGATGGTCTTGGCTTGCGAAGCGGCGGCGCGCTGCTCCGCGTATACCAGCAGATTCAGGAAGGCCTGTTCCAGCTGGCCCTCATATCCCGCGACTTCGGAGGCCTCGTGACCGATGTGCACCTGATGACGCACGCCCAGCACGCGCCATTCGGGTTCGCGGAATCGCGCCAGACCGGAGACCAGCGCATGCACGTTGACGCGCTGTTGTCCGGACTGGTCCTGGCGGGCGAACGACACCAGACGCCAGACGATCTCGGACGCGCGATTCGCTTCGGCCGATAAGCGGTGTAGGTCGGCTTCCGGCGCAGGCGCTCCCGCCGATGCCATCAGGGACTCGGCCAAGGCAACGATCCGATCCAGCGGAGCGCGAAGGTCGTTGGCGATGCCCGAGATCAGCTGCCCGGTTACGGCCAGCTTCTCGCTGCGGAACAATTGCTCCCGCATGGCCTGCTGCTCCTGCAGTTTCAAAGACGCCGCCGCCTGATTCGCGAGATGATGCAGGGCGGCCTGTTCCTCCGGCCGGAAGTAACCGAACTTGCGGTCATTGTGGACTTCCAGAACGCCTAGAACCTCATTGTGCTCCATCAAGGGCGCAAACAGCGCCGCGCGAGGCAGGCTGGTTTTCGGTCCCACTTTGACCAGAGGACTGCGCCTCACATCGGGAATGTTCAGCGTGGTGCGGTTGCGGAAACAGACCACCGCGGCGCTGGCAAGTCCGTCCGGGGGAGCATCGACGGGCGCGACCATGGGTTCGGGATCCGCGGCTGTGGAGACGCGTTCCAGGGCCTTGCTGCGGCGATCGAACAGATACAGATTGATGGACGTCGCGCGGGTGGCTTCGGGAAGCCGGGCAGCCAGGATCTCGGCGATCTCGGCCGGGGTGGATGCCGAAATAATATCTTCGCTCAAGGCATGCAGCGCGCGCATGGAGGCGCGCTGTGCTCCCAGCCGCCGCTCACGAAGCCACCATCCGCCTGCCAGCAGCGCCAGTACAGCCACGGCGCCGAGCAGCAGCGGGGCTAGCAGATTGGAGCCGTCCAGCACGATCGTTCTATTATGCGGCAGCCGGCGCGCCGGGGCGTGAAGCGCAGCTACAAAACGAACCCAAACGGTTATCCCTCCAATTCAAGGCTTATGGCCGGTTGGAGCCGAAGTGGAGCCATCAAACACGTAAGTATCTGAAAGGAGCGTCGAGAGAATTGTCTGGAGAGCTACACTAATTGTTACTGGAATGCAGCAACGGCGCCGTATTGAGACAATAAGAACAATGACGATCCAGATCCCAGATGATCTTGCGCGTGGTCTGGAAGGGATCGCGGCGGCGCAACGGAAGAGCGTGGAAGAGCTTGCGGTCGAACGTTTGCGATCTCTTCTGGACAGGCCGACATCGCCTCAGGCGGTCCTTAAGACCATTCGGGCGTTACCTCACCCGAGTCCCTCCGCGGTGGATGACCTGGACGCCGCTATTGCCGCGGCGCGACAGCCCGTGCGTGACGACGGCGCGTTTGACCGGTGAAGAGCGAGCGTGACATACCTGCTCGACACCAATGCCATCAGCGAACTGATGAGGGCGGATCCCCGCGTCGAGAAATGGATGGCCGGCTTGACCGAACGCGACCGTATCGTCACGTGCGCGATTGTCCGCGGCGAAATTCTGTTTGGAATTTCCCGGCTTCCGGTGGGCACCCGCCGAGCAGAGCTGGAGCAGGCGGGACATCAATTTCTGGATACATTTCTGTGCGAGCCCGTCCCAGAAGGGGCGGGCGATTTCTACGCGGCCATTAAGCTCGATCGTCAGAGTCAGGGATTGGCACTGGATGAAAACGATCTCTGGGTTGCGGCTACTGCACTTGCTTTGGGCGCAACGCTGGTGAGCCGCGACCAGGATTTCGCCGGGGTAAAAGGACTGGCTGTTGTCGCACCTGCTTAGCTTCAATCGCAGAACAGCTCGCCGCGGGCAAGGTGTACGACAGGCGGGGGAAATCGGTAAAATCGCAGATCAGAATGCGAGCGCGTAAGTTCTGGGTATCGGGTCAAGTGCAGGGTGTAGGCTACCGCTACTTCGCGATCCGGGTCGGCCGGGAACTCGGGCTCAAGGGCTGGGTTCGCAACTTGTCCGACGGCCGGGTGGAAGCCTACGCGGCGGGACCGGCCCGCCTGCTGGAGGATTTCGAAGCGCGGCTGCGCCTGGGTCCTCCGGCCGGCGAGGTGCGAGGCGTCGAAGTGGAAGACTCCGCAGTGGATGCTAG
>DATIRX010000016.1:0-8306 GCA_035469225.1 Bryobacteraceae bacterium | reverse complement strand
CGCATTTGGCATTTCCAGTTCATTCATCACGGGGTGTGGGATTGGGATCTTCCTGCCGCGCCGAATCTGCTGGACATCACCGTCGATGGCAAGAAGATCAAAGCCGTCGCGCAGGTAACCAAGCAGGGCTTCGTCTACACGTTCGATCGCGTGACGGGTCAGCCGGTGTGGCCGATTGGGGAACACCCGGTCCCGCAGTCGGATATTCCGGGCGAGAAGACGTCGGCGACGCAGCCCTTCCCATCGAAGCCTCCGGCGTTCGATGTGCAGGGAACGTCGCTCGATATCTTGAATGACCTGACGCCGGCGTTGAAGGCCGAGTCGGAGAAGATCGCATCGCGCTACCGGTTGGGTCCGCTGTTCACCCCGCCGATGGTGCAGGACACCGGCGGGAAGACGGGCGTGCTGATGTTGCCTTCGGTGAACGGCGGCGCCGACTGGGAAGGTGCGGCAGTGGATCCGGAGACAGGCGTGCTGTACGTGGGTTCGGTGACCGACCCGTGGGTGTTGGCGATGCAGCCCGCCGGTGACCGTTCAGACATGAAATATATCGGCGGCCGTGCGGGCGGGCGTCCGGATCGGCCGCTGGAATTGCCGCTAGTACGTCCACCATGGGGACGGATCACGGCCATCGACATGAACAAGGGCGAGTTCCTGTGGCAGAAGGCGAACGGTCCCGCGCCCGAAGTGTATCGCAATAACCCGGCGGTGAAGGGGATTGATCTGAGCGAAGCGGGCAATCCGGCGCCGGCGATGCTGTTGGTGACCAAGACGCTGCTGTTCGCGGGCGAAGGTTCGGGCTTGTTAAATGGCGCCCCGAATGGCGGTGGTCCGGCGTTCCGGGCAATCGACAAGAAGACCGGAAAGATCCTGCACGAACTGAAGCTGAACGGCGTCACCTCGGGCACGCCGATGACGTACCTGTGGAAAGGCAAGCAGTACATCGTGATCGCGACGACGAATCGTACCGAGGGAGCGGAGCTGGTTGCACTCACGCTTGGGAATTGACTTCATCTAGGTGATCCAGTGGGGCGAGATGTATCGCGCCCGCGTCACTGGCAGCCAGAGTCGTTAGCCAGCGTTAGCCATCTGTCCATAACTTTTGTAATCGTCGGCGGGCTTACCTTATGGGATCGTTCGCTGCCGAAACGCACCCCTGTTTTGCGTTTCAGTACGTTTCCGCAGTATATCGCCGCTGGAGAATTTAGAGTACCCTGATTCTGACAAGCAGGAAGGAGCCTATGAATCGTATTGCCTTTGCGTGGATCTTGCTCTGCGGTGTACTACTTGCGCCCGCAACGGGTTTTGCACAGATTGGCTGCACGCGAGACGGCCTCAAGGCCGCAACCGATCTCTACATTGCCGCTCAAACCAAGGGCGACATCTCGGGCCTGCCGCTCGCGACAGGACTGGGCTACGTCGAGAACTTTAAGACCATGAACATCAACGAGGGCCTGATCAAGACGGCGATGAAGATCGACCACCATCGCAGCCTGCTGGACACCTCGACGTGCCAGACGTTCACGGAAGTGATCGTTTCGGACAAAGCCAGCCCGTATGCGCTCGGCACGCGGCTGCGCGTCAATCATGGGCTGATTGCGGAAATCGAAATGCTGTGGACCACCACGGGTTACTGGTTGTTTAACGCCGATAACTATCTGAAGTTCTCGTCCTCGGAGGACTGGGGCGTCATTCCCGCCGCCAGGCGCGACACCCGCGCGACGCTGGTTTCCGCCGCGAACGCCTACCTGGATGCATTCCTGGAAGGGAAAATGGACCTGGTGCCGTGGGGTTTCCCCTGCAACCGCACCGAAGGCGGTATGCACACGGGCAAGGGAGCGCCGGAGGATTCCTGCCAGGTCGGCGTACCGAGCGGCGTCAACATCGCGAACCGGCACTTCGTCGTCGACGAGACGATTGGAGCCGTAGTGGCCTTCTGCACGTTCGGCGCCGGATCGGCTACCGGGGGCAGCGGAGCGCCCGATACCCACCTTTTCCGCGTGGAGAACGGGAAGCTGCGTTTCGTCCATACGCTGACGCACCTGTTGCAGGCGAACGGCCCGGGCAAAGGCAAAGGCGCGCCTGCCGGTCAGGGCAAGGGCCAGCAGAAATAAACGGATTCGGAACTATTTGTTGGCGGCCGCGTTCTGCAGAAGAGCGCGAATCTCGGCCGCGGCGGCCGGGTTGCCGCCTCCGCCTCCGGCACCGCCCCGGCCTGCACCAGATCCAGGACGTTCCGCAGCAGCAGGAGCTGGCCCCGCAGCCGGAGGAGTCACAAGTGTGCCCGTTGCCGCAAGAGGAGCTGGAGCGCCACCTTGTGCGCCCGTGCCTCGCCCGCCGCCGCCGACCAGATCGATCGCCCTGCGACCGTCGCTATTGACGATCTTCGTGCTGGCGCCTTTCTCGAGCAGATAGCGCACCAGATCGACGCGACCCGCCTGCGCCGCCACGTGCAGAGCCGTCATACCTTCGTTCGCGGAAGGAGCGCGGGAGACGCGCATCGAATAGGTTTTCGTCCCGGTAACCTGGGCATTGATATCGGCGCCGTGCGCCAGCAGCAAGTCCATCAGTACGGTATTCGCCGTGCCGCCGACTGCTCCTGCTGCCGCAAGACCAGTTCCGCCGCGGCTGCCGGGTCCAACGCCGGCCGCAACCAGAAATGCCGTCAAACCCATCGTGTTGATATTGGGGTTGGCGCCTTTTGCCAGCAGGGCTCCAACCACTTCCATATCGTTACCCTGCGCGGCGCGAAACAAGGGCGTGCATCCGGTGCTGAGCTGATTCTCGATGAAGCGTCCGCTGTTCCCTCCCCGGCTGGGGCGATGCATGTTGAGCTCCGGATTGGGATCGACATCGGCCGCCAGCAGAGCGTTGATGATGTCCATGGGGGTGACTCCCCCGGCAGCGCGAGCCGCTACGCGGGCCCCGCCGCGCCCAGGATTTCCGAGCGCCGCTGCTCCAAGGCGCAAGCCGCCGCTGCTGCCGCCGGCTTTTCTATCGACGGCGATGTACAGGGCCGTGCGCCCCCACCAATCCCAGACATGCGGATTGGCTCCGTGATCGAGCAACAGTTTGGCGACATCGTAATGGTCGTTATCCAGGGCGATCATCAACGGAGTCACGCCTTCCGGCGTCGGCACATTCACGTTTGCACCCGCGCCGATCATCGCTTCGACGCAGTCGTAGCAGCCGCTGCGGGCCGCATAGAGCAAGGCTGTCAGCCCACCGACGGGACGATATTGCGCGCGGGGCTCCGAGGTAATCTGACTCGGCCAATCGCTATAGAGCGCCCGAGGTTTGACGCTGGCATCTTTCGATAGCAGCAGCTTTACCATCGCGCCTGCATTTTTTGCTCCGGCGGCAGCATACATCAAGGGCGTTTGATTGTGAAACTTCTCAACCACGTTTACCTTGGCGCCGGCTTTGATCAGCATCTCGACGATGGGCAGTTCCCCCGTCTTAATCGCCAGCATCAACGCCGTTTCACCGTCCCCATTGGGGCTCTCTGGTCCCGCACCGGCGTCCAGCAGCGTCTTCACCATCCGGGCGTCGGCCAGCTTGACGGCTTCCGTGAGCGGGTAGGATCCGAACTCGTTGGCGACGTCTACCTTTGCCTTCTTCGCGATCAGCGCGTCGAGCAGCTCATAATCGACCCGGTAGACCGCCCAATGGATCGGGCGCGTGCCATCCGGCTGTGCCTCATTCACGTCAGCCCCGGCGCGAATTCTTTCGAGCGCCGCCTTGCGATTTCCGGTTTGAATGAGGCTGGCGAGAGAATCCTTTTGGGCCTGCGCAAGAATCGGTGCTACGGCAGCGATCACACAGATAACGGCGAGAATGAATCGTCTCATTCGTTCCTCTCTAAACGACATTGGGGTCCATTTTGTCGTGATGAGCCCAGCAACCCTTGGCTGCGTCATACAGAAACTTTTCCGGGTCTTTCCAGGTGCGCGCCAGGCCCTTCAGAACCCCGCCTTCCAGCATGTCCTTGGGACCGTCTCCTTCGCGAACCTGTTTGAAAAGGCGCGCCCGAACCTCTTCCATCATGTCGCGCTCCGCCTTGAATTCGGCTTTGGTCATGACCGGACCATACGCAGGCACGATCCTGGTCTGATCATTCGCCAGCGCGAGCAGGATATCCATCGCGTCCACGCGTCCGCCGATCCAGGCGCCGGTGAAATAATCGAGCGCTGGGTCACGGAGTGGCGACGCGACGTCGCCGACCGCGAGAAAATTCGAGGTCATGAAGAAGACGTACATGTCGCCGCTGGTGTGGGCCAGAGGCAGATAGCCGTAGTCGATCTGTTCGGCGCCGGCCCTCATGGAACCGGTAGTCAGAAAGGTCTCAGTGGGCCGGGCCGCTTTGGGGCGGGCTTTCTCATAGCGTTCTTCAGCCGGAACCCAGTAGTCCGACGACATCCATTCGAGGGTGCGCTTGTGCGCGATGATTTTTGCCCCCGCCGCCGCGAATACTTCGTTGTTACCAGTCTGGTCGGTGTGATAGTGCGTGTTGAACAGCGTTTGAACCTTGGCGCCTGCGGCCACGGTCTTTAGTTTGGCCATCACGGCGTCGCCGGACTTAGGCGCGCCGCTGTCCACCAATACCAAGCCCTCGCTGCCGGAGAAAGCCAGCACGTTACTGCCCCCGCCTTCCAGGATTGTTATGGTATTCGTCTGTTGCGCCGTGAGGCGGCGAGATGCCCACATGGTGAGCGCCCCGGCGGCGGCGCTCTTCAAGAATTCCCTGCGATCCACTTAGACCTCCGAAATCGTGCCGGTGCTGTCGCCGAACTTCTCGCGTTCCGCGCCCACCTTCTGCAGAATCGTCAAGTGGAGATTGGCGATCGGCGTGCGCTCCGGCAGCACGATATGCTGGCCGCCCAGCTTCATCTTGCCGTTGCCGCCGCCCACCAGAATGTTGGGCTCCGGATAATTGTTGTGCATGTCGCTGTTGCTCATGTTCGACCCGTACATGAAGATGGAATGGTCGAGCAAGGTTCCCTGCCCGTCCGGCGTGGCCGCCAGCTTGGCAAGAAATTCCGCGAACTTCTCCACGTGCCAGCTCTGGATCTTGACCAGCTTGTTGATTCGTTCCAGATCGTTGGCGTGGTGGGATACGGGGTGGAAGGAATCCGGCACCCCGATGTGATTGTAGGTCCGGTTGGTGCCCTCCGCGACCATGATGTAGGTAGCCACGCGGGTAAGGTCGGCCTGATAGGCGAGCGCGATCAGGTCGAACATCAGCTTCACCTGTTCGGGAAAGGCGTCCAATTCCCCGATGGGAGCGTCGGGAATCTTCAGGGCGGACAGATCTTTTGCCCCGGCCATCTGCGCGCGGCGCTCGATTTCGCGAACGCTTTCGAGATACCCGTCAAGAACGGCGCGGTCACTGCTTCCGAGCTCGCCCTGGAGCTTCTTGGTGCGGTCCAGGATCAGATCGAGGATGCTGTTGGTCTGGCGGCTGATGGACGCGCGCTCCTGGGGCGTATCGCCTTCCCCGAACAACTGCAAAAAGATTTTCCGAGGATTGGCTTCCATGGGCAAGGGCGATTCCGCGTCGCGGAAAGACAGAGTGGTATAGGAGCCGCCTCCGCCCGCTGCCGCCTGAACGATGGTCTCAGAGGCGACTTCGAGCGAGGGCAGCGGCGTGTCCTGGCTGATGACCTTCGCGATCACCTGAT
The DNA here is from genome assembly GCA_035469225.1 of Bryobacteraceae bacterium. Taxonomy (GTDB): domain Bacteria; phylum Acidobacteriota; class Terriglobia; order Bryobacterales; family Bryobacteraceae; genus Palsa-187. The sequence continues at coordinate 2,625 of DATIRX010000016.1, read as the reverse complement.
CGAGAGTAATGGACATGTGCGCCTTGGGACCGCCGGTGTCCGGGCGGGTGGCGCTGAGCCAGGTGGCGGGAGTGAAGGTGTGAACCGAGCCCGCGGTGGCGGCGTTCTCCAGGTTCCCGAAGGACGTGACGTACTTCTTGTACGGCTCGAGAGAAGAAAGAATCGGGCTGAGCTTGAAATTGGTGCCGGAGCCAGTCGGCGTCCATTTATCCATCTCCGGGCCATACTTCGTGTTGCCCATGATCGCCCCGTGGGGCAGGTAGAAGAAGCCCGTCCGCAGCTTGGGCACGGCGGCGGTTTGAGCAAGAGCCGTGCCGGCAGGCACCATGGCGTCCAGGAACGGCAGGGCCAAACTCACTCCGGCGCCCTTCAGCACCGTTCTGCGGGAAAGATGTTTCTTGGTGATGAACATGTTTTCTCCTAACCTAGGCTCAACTACTTGTTGGATGCCACCTGCTTGGGAGCGGCGGCTGCCGCACCCTGCCTGCGAAACGCGTCGCTATTCACGATTCCTAAAACGATGGAAGACAACTTGCAATTATCTTTCGCCGCCCCACGGACAATCGTACGAACCTGAGGCATGTCGAAGTATTCCAGTTCCCGGTTGAGGGCGTACATCATCAACCTCTCCGTCACGGATCCCACGAACGCCGCGGGGCGATCGACCAGTTGCGCCCTGAGTTCCACGACGCCATTGATCGGTACTCCATTCGGCAGCACCGTGCTGGCATCGATCGGAGCGTTCACCGCCTGCCGGTCCACCGTGCGGAAGGATCCAACGGCATCGAAATTCTCCAGAGCCAAACCGGTCGGATCGATCACACCGTGGCATTGTCTGCAGACGGCTTTGTCGCGGTGCTGTTCGAGCCGGGCCCGGACCGTCTTGGGCTGCTCGCCCGCCTTCTGAGAAAGGTCGGTGGCGGTGTTCGGCGGAGGAGGCGTGGGCGGCGTGCCAATCAGCTTGTCGAGCACCCAGGCTCCCCGTAATACCGGAGAGGTACGGTCGCCATAGGAGGTTCGCATGAGCACGGCGGCTTTGCCCAGCAGGCCCCAACGCTCTTTTTCCGCCAGCGTGACCTTGCGGAACTGGGTGCCCGCGACCCCGGAAATACCGTAGTGGCGAGCCACCCGCTCATTCAAAAACGTATGGTTGTCGGTCAGCAGGTCCACGACGCTCCGGTCTTCCAGAAGGATACTGCCGATGAAAAGTTCCGCTTCCGTCGAAAAATCGCGCCGCAGTTGATCGGTGAATCCCGGGAACAGCATCGGGTCGGGCTTCACGGAATCGAGCTGGTCAAGATTCAGCCACTTGATGGCAAAACTGGTGACCAGGCTGGATGCCTTGGGATCGGCCAACATGCGCCGTACCTGCTTCTCGATCGCTGTTTGTCCTGGCGCCCCAGCCTTCGTCAACCCGCCCGAGGCGGCCAGCGTCAGCAGTTCCTGGTCCGGGCCGGTGTTCCACAGGAAGAAGGAAAGACGCGACGCCAACTCCAGATCGGTGAGAGCAAACTCGCTGGTTGGAGAGGAGCCCTTAGGACCGCGAATCGCCCGATACAGGAAATCGGGGCTGGCCAGTACGGCCGCCACGATCTGCTCGATTCCCTGATCGAAGGTTCCGCCATCTTTACGCCCGGCCTCATAGAAAGGCATGAGGTGGGACACGTCTTCGGCCGTAACGGGTCTACGAAATGCCCGGCGTGCCAGATTTTCCGTGATCTGCCGGGCACAGGAGAGCTCTTCGGCAGGTTTGGGGTCGCAGACAAAGACCAGCGCGCGGCTGGAAGTTCTCGAGACACCCTGGGGGTTATACGGTCCGGAAATCACAATACCGTCGACCAGGCGGGGCATCCGACCGTTGGCTTGCGCGATGCTGCCAGTCAGGCCGGCGAAGGGGGCGGGGTTGGCGACATTTTCGTCGGACTCCACATGGGAACGGTCGATGAAGGCCACCACGACGTCGCGCACGCCGGCTTGCACCTGGACGGGAATCTTGGCAAAGCGCTCCATGATCTGGGCACGCCCCGGGGCTCCCAGGCGATCCGCCAGAGCCTGATCCGCCGGCCCGCCGATCGGCTTCCGGAACACGACCTTGCCGTCAATCATGATGACCAGAGTGCTCTCGTTCTCTACCGGACCGGTATACAGGCCCACGCCCAGATCGTTCATGGTGAAGCGGTATTCCCCGTCGGCGGGGAAATTGTGTTGGAACTTGATGCCGCCGCGCGTGCCCAGAGGCAGCGGCTCGTCGGGATTTTGATTTGCCGCGATCGCGTACTTCACATTCGAAACACGAGGATTAGGACTACCGACAGCGAGTTTCGCCACTTGTCGCGCGGCGGTGATGTACTGACTGAGGAACGCGGGGGACACGCTCAACGCAGCCGCGATGTTGTCAAAGCCGCCGACCTGGATATCCTGCGGCAGGACGTCCGTCGCTTTCACGTCAACACCCACCAAGGCTTTCACCACCGCGGCGTACTCGGTGCGATTCAGACGCTGGACCGGCACATGGCCCGCCTTCGGACCTTTCGCATGAGAGTCCAGTGCATTCTCCATCCAGGCGGTGAACGCATCCACATCTTTCTGGGGCGGCTGGGGACTGCCCGGCGGCGGCATCAGATG
>DATIRX010000015.1:0-2040 GCA_035469225.1 Bryobacteraceae bacterium | reverse complement strand
AAGATACCTGGAAGATTACCCGCAAGCTGACCTTGGATTATGGTGTTCGCTACGATTACTCCACCTATTCCAAGGACACGTACGGGCGCGTGCCGGGCTTCTCGGCAACCACGCCGAATCCCACCGCCGGCGGGCATCCCGGCGCCTCTATCTTTGAGGGCGACGGACCGGGCCATTGCAATTGCAATCTTGCGAATAACTACGGTTTGGCGATCGGACCGCGCATTGGAGTCGCTTATCAGCTCGATTCGAAAACCGTGTTGCGCGGCGGAATCGGCGTCTCCTACGCACCCTATACCGGCGGTCGCTACGCTGGCGCGCCCGGAGCTCAGCAGACCGTCAACGCACCAGGCACTGCGGACCCGGCCATGATTTTCAGCGGCGGCTTCACCAACACTGTCGCCGGCGTGACTTCGCCTTTCCGCGTAACCTGGCCAAACATCACGCCAGGCTTGTTCCCGGCGCCCGGAACGATTACAGGCACACCTACCGTGTTTGACCAGAACAGCGGCAGACCCGCTCGGCAGTTGCAATACAGCATCGGCATCCAGCGGGAGATTTTCCGCAATCTGGCGATCGATGTTTCCTACGTCGGCAACCGCGGCGTCTGGTGGCGCACCAACAGTCTCACCAATCTGAATATCTACTCACAGGACTTCCTGAAATCGCAGTATGGGCTGGACATCACCAATGCTGCCGATCGGACGATTCTGTCAGCTCAAATCCAGCAGCCTGCTGCCAAGCAGTTCCAAAATAAGCTGCCGTATGCCGGTTTCTCGGGATCCAACAGCGTAGCCCAGTCTCTGCGCCCGTTCCCGCAGTTCGGGAATCTGCAGGGCCCTGGCCCGCTGGGTAACACCTGGTACGATTCGCTCCAGGCGAAGGTCACCAAGCGCTTTTCGCACGGTCTCGATGCCAGCTACACGTTCACCTGGGCCAAGGAACTCCAATTGGGAGCGGATACCGATGGAGGCGGAGCCCTTGGGCAGACCTTCAATGACATCTTGAATCGGGGCATCAACAAGTCTTATTCCAGCTTTTCGCGGCCTCTGGTCAGCATCCTGGCCATTAACTATACGCTGCCTAAGTGGGGAACCAACAAGTGGCTCAACTACGCAGTCGCCGATTGGAACTTCGCTACCTCCATGCAGTACGCAAGCGGCCTGCCGATTCAGGTGCCCCTGACCGCTGCGACAACCAGCAACCTGTCCACGGCGTTCCTCCGCGGCACGCGCGCGGAACGCATCCCCGGCGTCCCGTTGTTCTTGCAGGACATCAACTGCCATTGCTTCGATCCGGGCCAGACCCGGGTGCTGAATCCGGCTGCGTGGAAGGATCCGGTTGCTGGTACCTTCAGCCCCTCCGCCATGTACTATGACGACTTCCGCTTCCGTCGGATTCCCCGGGAAAGCTTCAGCTTCGGCCGGATCTTCCGGATTAAAGAAGGCATGCAATTCTCGATTCGCGCTGAGTTCACCAACGCTCTCAATCGGACTCAGGTGCCCAACCCGGTCGCGACCGGGTACACCACCGCGATCGGCGCCCAGACAACTTGTCCAAGTGGGATTAAAGTCAACAACACCGGATATGGCGTGATCGCAACCTGCGGGCCAAACGCCACGATCGGCGAGCGGTCCGGATTGCTGGTGGGGCGCTTCTCGTTCTAAGCTGCCGGGACGATCCAAATCATGCCTCGCGGCCTTCGGGCCGCGGGGCTTTTCCATTTACTCCGGCGCACTGGTCGGCGGCACGACGCCGCTCAGACGCAGATACACGGCCATGTAGCCGTACATCTCGTTGGAGTGGCGCACCAGGTTGTACAGCGTCGCCAGCCGCGAGCGCGTCGGTTCGGGAGGAAAGGGACCACCCAGGCGCGAGCTGACCATTTCCTTGGCCGTCGCATCGGTCAGCGAGTCGAAGACGCGGTCGCAATACGCGAAGGATTCCTTCAGCGCCGCCACCAGCTCCGCCTTGGACGTCTTGGAGGCTGCGCCCAGCGGCTTGCGCTCTCCATTCAGTCCGGTGCACACGCTCATGTTG
>DATIRX010000014.1:0-7727 GCA_035469225.1 Bryobacteraceae bacterium | reverse complement strand
GTGTCTCTGCACCTTCTGGCGCAGTTCGGCGATCAATCGCTGTCCGGCTTTGGAAAGAATCTGCGTGAGGGAGAATGACGTCGCGCCCTGAATCAGTGTCGCGCCCAGGATCCCCAGTACCAATGGGGTGAGCAGCTCCATTTGTTTCTTGCCGATGACGTCGTCAATCAGGATTCGAGGGGAATAAGGAAGGACCAGGCCGCTGAGCCGGTTCACGATCATCAGCAGAAAGCCCAGCGCCAGGATCTTTCGCCGCGGCAGGACCAGCTCGCGCAGCTGCGGCCACACGTCGCGCAGGCCCGGCTGTCGCTTCTTGCCGGTCTTGCCATCCGTCGTTTCGGAGCCGCCGGAATCCGTCGACCGGCGCGGGCGATCGCCGTGCCCCATCCCCGGCATTCCCATTCCTCTTGCTGCCATTCATTTCAGTGTAGCCTGCGATTGTGTACCCTGCGATCAATGGCCACTCTATACTCCGGCACTTCGGGTTTCGCCTACCCGAGCTGGAAACCGGACTTTTATCCTCCCAAGCTCCCTGCCAAGGACTTCTTGAAACACTACGCCACCAGGCTGAACGCCGTGGAAATAAACTACACCTTCCGCCAGCTGCCCAAGCTAAGCACTCTCGAGAATTGGATTAGCGCCACGCCGGAAGGATTCAGCTTTTCCTGCAAAGCCCACCAGAGGATCACGCACATTTTTCGGCTGCGCGAATCCGAGTTTACCGAGGTGTTCTTCAAGGCGATCGATCCGCTGCGCGCCACACGGCGCCTGGGGCCGGTGCTGTTTCAACTGCCGCCCAATCTCAAGGCGGATCTGGCCGTGCTGACGGCCTTCGTCGAGAAGCTGCCGCGGGATATTCGCTGCGCCTTCGAGTTCCGTAATACGTCGTGGCTGGTGGATGAAGTGTACCGGCTGTTCGAAAAACACGGGATCGGGCTGTGTCTGGCCGAATCGGATAAGTTTGAAGTGCCGGAGGTGTTGACGGCGGGATTCATCTACGTCCGCTTGAGAAAGGAGGACTACTCACCGGAGGAGCGTACGGAAATCGCCGGCCGGGTGAAGGGCATGCTTTCCGGCGGTCGGGATGTTTATGTGTTTTTCAAACACGAGGACACTCCGGCCGGGGCGGTGTACGCGGAGGACTTGTTGAACAGCGCCGCCTAGCTCTATCCTCTCGCGCGCTTGCGCGCCGGGCGGGCTTCTTCCGCAGCGGGCTCGGCGGTCTTGGCCGATGCCGCGGGCTTTTTGGCGGCCGCCAGGCTGGCCTTGAGCGCCTCCATGATATCGACAACTTTCGATTCCTTGGGCTCGGGCGTGGCGACCACTTCCTGACCCTGCTTCTTCGCCTCGATCAGCTTCAGCAGGTTGTCACGATAGTCGTCGGTGTATTTCTCGGGCTGAAAATCGTCCGCCAGCGCCTGGATCAGGCTGATGGCGAGCGCCAGTTCCTTTTCTTTCACCAGGCTGACATCGGTGCGGAATTCGTCCACTTTGCGGATCTCGTGGTCGTAGTACATGGTGTGCAGCATCACGCCGCTCTTGCCGGGGCGCAGAATCACCACGTGCTCGCGATTGTGCATGGCGATTTTCGCCACTCCCACGAATCCGGTTTCTTTCAGCGCTTCAAACAATAATGCATACGGCTTTTCGCCGGCTTCGTCCGGAGCCATGTAGTAGGAAGTCTCCAGATAGATCGGGTCCACCTGGTCGGACTTGACGAACTCCTGAATCTCCATGACCTTGGCCGTCGCGGGCGCGACTTTCTTGATGTCCTCGTCTTCCACCACCACGTAGTGGTCTTTTTCGTACTCGTAGCCCTTGACGATCTCGCTGCGGGGGATTGGCTTGTCCTCGGCCGCGCAGTAAATCATCTGCTTGATCCGCGAGTTGTCCGTCTTGTGGAGCTGGTTGAAGCTGATGCTTTCGCCCCGGGCGGCGCTGTACAATCTGACAGGGAACGAAACCAGCCCGAAGGTGAGATGCCCTTTCCAAACGGTAGAAGCCATACTTGGTAGATACCTCGTCTGAAAGATTCGTTTTCTACTATAGCGCAAACATTCCAGGGTAGTTTTGTTATGTCACTCAAACGCTACGCCGAGAAACGGAGCTTCGACCGTACCCCTGAGCCGGCCCCCTCCGGGAAGCCCGCGAAGGCTCCCGGAGCGCTGCAGTATTGCGTCCAGCGCCATCATGCCAGCCATTTGCACTATGACCTGCGTCTGGAGGCCGGAGGCGCGCTCAAATCCTGGGCCGTTCCCAAGGGGCCGACGCTGGATCCGGCGGACAAGCGGCTGGCGATGATGGTGGAAGATCATCCCGTCGAGTACGGGAGTTTCGAGGGCGTGATTCCCAAGGGCAACTACGGGGCGGGAAGCGTCATGCTGTGGGATCGGGGCACGTATGAGCTGTTGGGCGATGCCTCGGCGGAAGAACAGCTTGCGCGCGGCGACTTCAAGTTTCGCCTCCATGGCGAGAAGGTTACCGGAGAGTTTGCGCTGGTGCGCACCAAGCGCGGCAAAGGCAACGAGTGGCTGCTGATCAAGAAGAAGGATGCCGCCGCGCGGCCCGGATGGAATCCCGAGGATCATGCGGTCAGCGTTGTGACCGGCCGCACGCAAGAAGAGATTGCTCGGGGATTGGAGAAGATTGACCGGCTGAAAGCCGGTCCTACCCTTCCTGACATCGGCACTCCCATGCTGGCCCAGATCGGCGCGGCCATTCCGGCGAGCGATCCCAAGTGGATCTATGAGGTGAAATGGGACGGCGTCCGCGCCCTCTGCTACATCCAGAACGGCCAGGTGCGAATGGTCTCGCGCAACGGGAACGTGATCGATCGCCAGTATCCGGAGCTGTCCATCCTGCCGCATCAGGTGCACGCCCAGACCGCCATTCTCGATGGCGAGATCGCGGCTTTGAACGAGCGCGGAGTGCCCAGCTTCGAGCTGCTGCAGCGCCGGATCAACGTCTCTGATGCCAGCTCGGTAGCGACGCTGGCCAGGCATCATCCCGTGGTGTTCTATGCCTTTGACCTGCTGTATCTTGACGGCCGCGATCTGCGGGGCGAGCCATTGCTGGAACGAAAGCGCCTGCTGAAGGAGGTCCTGAAGCCGACCGATGTCATCCGCTATTCCGAGCACTTTACCGACGGGCAGGCTCTGTTCGAGGCGGCGAAACAACAGGGCGTCGAAGGGATCATCGGAAAGAAAGCTTCGGGTTTCTATGAATCGCGGCGCACGGGGGATTGGGTGAAGTTCAAGATCCATTCAACGGATTCCCTCATTCTATGCGGGTTCACCGAGGGCGAGCGCGATCATTTCGGCGCGCTGGTGCTCGGCATGTATGACAGCGGAAAGCTCAAGTGGGCCGGCAACGTGGGCACCGGGTTCGATCGCAAAACCATGAAAGCGATTTACGACAAGCTCGTGCCGCTGGCAACGCCCAGGTGCCCGCTCGAGCCGGACAAGAACCTGCCCAAGAAAGATGTCACCTGGGTGCGCCCCGAGCTGGTGTGCGAAGTGAAGTTCGCCAATTGGACCGAGGACGGACGCCTGCGGGCGCCGGTATGGATGGGATTCCGGCCGGATATCGACCCATCCGAGTGCGTCCGGCAGAAGAGTGGAGATGCTCCCGTGAAGCGTGCACAACTGCTGGATCCATCCTTGCCGGAAGCCAACCTGACCATTGACGGGCATCGGCTGAAGTTCACCAATCTCGACAAGATTTTCTATCCCCAGGATGGTTACCGCAAACGCGACCTGCTGAACTACTACGATGCGGTCGCGCCGCTCATCCTGCCCCATCTCCAGGACCGGCCGCTTTCGCTCAAGCGCTATCCGAACGGGATCGAGAAGCCGTTCTTCTTCCAGAAAGCCGTTGCGCCGAGTTTCCCCAAATGGCTGCGGACGGGCGAGGCGGACGGTATCCGTTACGTGATCGGCGCGGATCGCGCCACGCTGCTGTTCCTGGTAAACCTGGGCTGCATCGATCACAACCCGTGGATGAGCCGCATGGGTTCACTGGAGCATCCCGATTATCTGCTGATCGATCTGGACCCCCAGGAGTGCACCTACGAGAAGATCGTGGAGGCCGCTTTGCTGGTTCGAAAGAAACTGGATCGAGCCGAGCTGGAAAGTTTTCCCAAAACCACCGGCGGCGATGGGATGCACATCTTCGTCCCCTTAGCCCCGCGCTACACGTATGACCAGGTGCGGGCGCTGGCCGAGGTGCTGGCGACCATGGTGGCGCACGAACGTCCAGATCTGTTCACCACTCCGCGCGCCGTCTCCAAGCGCGACAAGGGAAAAGTGTATTTCGACTGGATGCAGATCGGCGGTGGTAAAACCATATCGGCGCCGTACGCCGTGCGGGCGTACCAGGGCGCGCCCGTATCCACTCCTCTGGCCTGGCACGAGGTCACACCGAGGCTGAAACCGGAACAGTTCCACATCGGCAACGCCTTGGCGCGATTCGATCGAGTCGGCGACTTATTCGAAGGCGTGCTGAAACGCCCCCAACGCATGGAGGAGGCGGTCGAGAAACTAAGCAGAGGATAATCATTCCATGTGGAATGATATGTTCGTCATAGCTTTACCGCTCCTAGAGAAGATCATCCGCCCGATCCTGGTGTACCTTGCGCTGGTGGTGCTTTTGCGGATTTTCGGAAAGCGTGAGCTCGCGCAGCTCAATCCCTTCGATCTGGTGGTGCTGTTAACGCTGTCGAACACGGTGCAGAACGCTATCATCGGAAACGATAATTCGGTGAGCGGCGGTCTGATCGGAGCCCTTACGCTCCTGGCGGTCAATTACCTGGTGGTGCGTTTCTTGTTCCAGCATCGCCGCCTGGATGAGATCGTGGAAGGAAAGGCGATTAAACTCATCGACCGGGGCAAAGTGCTGCAAAAGAACCTTGCCAGCGAGCTCCTGACGCACACCGAGCTGCTGACGGTTCTGCACCGCCAGGGATTTTCGGGACTGGATGAAGTGGAGCAGTGCGTTCTGGAGCCGGGCGGGACCTTCGCCATCAAGAGGAAGGAGCCGCCGCAGAGCGATATTCAGTACGCCGAGCTGATCCGGCGCCTGGAGGGTATCGATGCCCGGCTGGCGGCGCTGACTCCCGCAAAGGGCGGCAAGGGATAATCGGATACAGATGCCTTCTGAAGAGATACGAGCCCGCTTACAAGAGGTCGCCCGCAACCTGGGGATCGGCCGGATTCAGCGTCATATTTTCCTGTGCGCGGAACAGACCAAGCCCAAATGCGCTCCCCTGGAAGTCACCGGGGCGTCCTGGGATCACCTCAAGAAACGCCTCAATGAGCTTAAGCTAACCGGCTCTGAGGGCTGTATTTACCGAACCAAGGCAAACTGCCTGCGGGTCTGCGAGCACGGCCCGATCGCCGTGGTCTATCCCGATGGCGTGTGGTATCACTCGGCCACTCCGGACGTGATCGAGCGCATCCTGCAAGAGCACTTAATCGGAGGCCGCCCGGTGGAAGAATTCGTGTTTGCGGTCAACCCGCTGCCATCACAATAGGCCGGTACACGCCTCTTCAACGTTTGGATAGAACGAGAAAACAGTGTCCAGCCGCGTCAGGCGGAAGGCATCTCGCACGGTACCCCCGGCTCCAGCCAGGCGCATTTGCCCGCCGGATTGCTTGAGGCGCCCGTAGGTGTCGATGAATCTGCCGATCCCTGTGGAATCGATGCGCGTCATCCCGCTCAGATCGAACACCAGGTTTCTGGTCCCGGCGGCCACCAGCTGCGGCACCAGCACTTCCAGCTCCAGGCACCCGGGACCCAACAGCAGTTTTCCGTTGATCGCGATCACCCGCGTGGCGGGGGCAATCTGCTTATGCTCTATAGACACGTCCATCGGAATCGGCGGCCTACGGGCGCTTCCCGGGCGTGGCGGGTTGCTCTTTGAGCTGATCGTCCGGAATGGGGTCGGGTGTTTCGAAGGTAATGGTCGCTTCGGATGTGAATTTACGGTACAGGCTGAATTGCATCACGTTCTTGCCCAGCATCTTGCCTTCGCGCGACCGCACCTCCGCCGCCATGGGCAGCACAAAGTCCAGGTCCGAGATCTTGGTGGGCGCATAATCCATGGTGACCGATACCTGGTTGATGGGAAAAGCCTCCAGGCCCTCGCAATCCATCCGGATCCGCATGATCTGCTTGGATTCCGCATCGGCGTAAATCAATCCGTGGTATCCGGCGACGATGGTGCGGCCGGACGGCTGGTGGCGAATGCTGTAATCCGAGTTGGCCTGCGATACGCGAAAGCTAAACACATACATGCGCTTTCCGCGCAGGGTGGCCCAGCGCTCCCAGTCGAACTGCGTTTGGGTCTCGGGTGCGAAGATCGCGTGCAGCATGCTGCCAAATTCGCCCGAGGAGGTGATACCTCCCAGCTGCTCGTGCTTCATGTTGTTCACCGGCAGATTATTCACCAGCGTGACTTTGTAATCTTCTTTACCGTCCACGTAGCTGAGCTGCTCCTGAATCTTATCGGACACGCGCCAGGCCTCGGTTCCCGAAGGATCGTAGCTCCGCGTGGTGACTTGCGCACAGATGAAGTTCGGCAGGCTCTTGGTGTAATCCAGGGCTCTCTGGGTGATCTCGGCCAGAATCGCCTTCAGCTCGGCAGGGGTGGGCGGGGGAATCACGGCTTGCGGCGGAGGCGGCTCGACTTTGGGCGAAACGGGGAGGCTGGCGCTGGCTGTGATCAGCTCCCGCAGCGCGGCGATCGTTCGCGGGCCGGCTCCCATGCCCTGCAGATCCTCTACGGTCGCCGCATCCAGGCGATGGGTGAGCTTGATGCGCCGGACGGTATCGGCCACGGCGCGGTCATCATTCTTCAGCTGGACGGAAGACTTGATGAACGTCACCAGGTCCGGCACCGTCATCTGCCGCTGCGCGTAAGCGAGCAGGCTCATCGCGACAAAGGCCCAGCCTAATCGGCCCATAGCTCTATTTTAGCCTTTTGCAACGCAATGCGAAAAAATGACTGATACTAGACGCGAGGGAGATACGCCGTCATGTCCGGAACCTACAAAGTGATTGAACTGGTTGGGACCTCGCCCGTGAGTTTCGCTGAGGCCGCAAAGTCTGCCGTCGCCGAAGCATCCAAAACGGTCCGCCACATGGACTGGTTTGAAGTCGTGAATGAACGGGGAAACATTGTGGAGGGGAAGGTCGCGGAGTTTCAGGTCACGCTGAAGGTCGGATTTAAGATCGAGCGCTGATCCGCGGTTCGGTTGGAGCTCTGGTACTCCTACGGATGTTCGTCTTTTTCCAGGTCCAGAGTAACCGTACCCAGCGGAAAGTTCATCCGTAAAAGGATCCGAACCGGCAGCCGGCGATCGTCATCCGTAAGCCAGAGGAAGGCGCGACCCTTGCGCGAATAGATCACCCCGTTCAGCAGGTTGGCCTCGAACCGCACCGTGTTGAAGGTGCCCGCCGGGGTCTTGATGCGCTCGCGTTCCTGCGCCTCGACCTTGACCGGGGCGGATTTCCGGCCGTCGCTCATGGGAATCTGCACCGATTGGCCGACATCCACTTTGGTCCGCCGCAAGCGCTGCAGCGCCGCAGCCACTTCCTGCACGCAATTGGGGATCTGGACCTCGGTCTTGCTGACCACCGAATTCTTGATCAGGTCCTTCTCGGTGAGCGATGCCCGATTCCGGCTGCGATCGAAGGTGACCATGGTCTCGCGGCGGCGAAAGCCTTCC
>DATIRX010000013.1:0-6612 GCA_035469225.1 Bryobacteraceae bacterium | reverse complement strand
CGACGGTGAGAAGATTTGCGTAATTCTGGGCGATAACATCATCCAGGGCTCCATTGCAGCAGCGGTGCAGGCCTTCGAAAAGCAGGAGCGCGGCGCGCGTATCCTGCTCAAGGAAGTTCCCGATGCCGGCCGCTTCGGTGTTGCCGAGCTGGATGGCGACCGCATCGTGGGCATCGAAGAGAAGCCCGCGAAACCAAAATCCAACTATGCGGTGATCGGGATCTATCTTTACGACGGCACGGTCTTCGACAAAGTAAAGCATCTGGTGCCCAGCCGCCGCGGCGAGCTGGAAATCACCGACGTAAACAACGCCTACATCCAGGAGGGAACCATGAGCTATTCGTTTCTGGATGGATGGTGGACCGATGCGGGGACCTTCGAATCCCTCTTGCGCGCCGCGAACCTGGTGGCCGGCGACAGTCAGTCCGCCGAATCGGCCACTAAAGCACCCCAGTGAAATCCGGCGCCGAACGCGGAAAACACGATTGGCCCGCTGCCGGGATTTGTCCCGGCCCACTCGTCTGCCGCGATCAGCATCGAAGCTGAGGATGTATTTCCGTAACGCTGCACGTTCGCGAAAACCTTCTCTCCGCTGACGCCTAGCGCTTTGGCGACACGCGTCAGCAAGTTCAGGTTGGCCTGGTGCAGCAGGAAGGCAGTCACCTGCTGAGCGGATAAATTCTGGCGCGCCAGGACTTCCTCAATGGAGGCGGGCATTTTACGGGACGCTTGCAGGATCACGCTCAATCCGTTCATGCGGATAGGGCTGGTTCCATCGCATGCCAGATCCTCGCGGTATTGACCGTCGCTGTGGAGCACGGCATCCAGCATCCGCCATCGGCCGGTCCGGGAAGACACCAGCGCAGCTCCGGCGCCGTCGCCGAACAGAATCGCCGTGTTCGGATCCAGGGGTTCCGTCTCAATCAACGCTGACATTTTCTCGGATGCCACCACCAGAATGTCGCCGTACGTCTCCGTTAAACGCATCGCCAGGGCCAGGCCGAACAGACTGCCGGCGCTGGCGATCGGCAGGTCGAGCGCAGGCACGGAAAGTAAACACAAGCGGTCGGCGATAGCAGCCGCGGGCCCCGGAAATCCGCGCGAGCCGCTGCCGCTGGCGACGATCAACATTCCGATTTTGTTGGTCGGAAAGTCCGCATTTTTGAGGCAGTTCTCAGCGGCCGCGACCCCCATGGCGGCGATGCTCGTCTCGGGCGCCGCCCACCGGCGCTCGCGAATTCCTGAAGCACTCTCGATCCACTCACTGGTTTTGCCGACGCGCCCGGCCAGCTCGGCGTTTGAAACGATCCTGGCCGGCAGATGCGCTCCGAAGGCGTGCAGGTAGGCAGGCATTACGTGTGATCGGACAGATAAGCGTCCATCCGGGCGATGGAATCGAATTTGCGAGGATTCAGATCGGAGTCGGGAACCTTAATCGCGAATTCTTTCTCGATGGCGCTCACCAGATCGGGAAGCGCGAATGAATCCAGCAGGCCGCTTTCGAAGAGAGACTCCTGATCATCTTCCGGCGCGGGCTTTCCCGCGACTTCCTGTACCAGCTTGCGCAGGCGCTGCTGACGGCTCGAGTTGGGCATATTCTTATCCTGGCATACAAATCCTGGCATACAATAGGTTTTGCCCCGACTCTCGATCGTGGTGCCGGCCTATAACGAAGGCGCCCGCCTTCCGATGACTCTTCCCAAGCTGGCGCAATTCTGCGAACGTCATGGTTCCGTCGAGGTTCTGATTGTGGACGACGGATCCAGAGACTCGACCGCAGCCATAGTCCAGGAGTTCGTCGCGCGGTATCCATTTGCGCGGATCCTGCAAAATCCCGGGAATCGCGGAAAGGGTTATTCCGTGCGGCACGGGATGCAGAAAGCGCAGGGCGATTGGATTCTCTCGACCGATGCGGATCTGTCGAGTCCGCTGGAGGAAGTGGACAAGCTAATGGCGGCGGTGGATCGAGAGCAAGCCGCCGGCGCCATCGGATCGCGCGCGCTAGACCGTTCGCTGGTCGGCGTCCACCAGGCCGCGTTCCGGGAATGGAGCGGACGTGCATTCAATGTGATCATGCGCGCGGCCACAGGCTTGCCCTTTCGTGACACGCAGTGCGGCTTCAAACTGTTTCGAAGGGATGCAGCGGAGGTCATCTTTCGCCGGCAGCTCCTGGAGGGCTTTGGTTTCGACGTAGAGGACTTGCTGATCGCGCGTATTCACGGATTCAAAGTGGTGGAGGTTCCCGTGCGCTGGGACAACGTGGAAGGAACCAAGGTCGGGACGCTGACCGGAGCACGCGCATTCTGGGACCTGGTCGTGGTGCGCTGGAACCAGCTCTGCGGGCGATATCGCTAGGCTCCTACGTGAATAGCGGAGCGACGGCCTGCCACACCAGTTGGGCCACGGCTTCCCGCGATTGGCTTCCATCGATCAGGCGAACCCGCTGGTGCTCATCCGCCGCCAGTTGGCGATAGGCGTCGCGAACCCGGCGGTGAAACCCGACTTCCTGTTCCTCCATGCGGGTTTCCGGATCTTCGGTGCGGACGTTGCGACGATGGGCGCGAGCCAGCCCCGTCTCCGCGTCGATGTCGATCAACAGCGTCAGGTCGGGCACCAGGCCCCGGCAGGCGATCCGGTCCAACTCATAGACTACGTCGGCGCCCAGGCCACGGCCGACGCCCTGATACACCAGAGTGGAATCGGTGAAGCGGTCCGAGAGCACGGTGCGCCCGGCCGAGAGCGCCGGCAGAATAGACTGATCCACATTCTGCGCGCGGCTGGCGAACATCAAGAGCAGCTCCGCGGTGGGGCACAGTTCCCTATTCTTCGCGTCCAGCAGGACGTGCCGGATCTGGACCCCAATGGGAGTGCCGCCGGGCTCCTGAGTTTCCAGGACGTCGCGGCCCGTGCTTCGCAAGCGTTCTCCCAGGAGCCGAAGCTGAGTGGATTTCCCGCTGCCTTCGGGACCTTCAAACGTGATGAATCGCCCGCGCGCCGTCATCTGGCTTAGTCGTATACGAAGTGCAGGACCTTCTTCAGGTCTTCCCACGCTTCCTTCTTGGCGTCCTGATTGTACGGACGCAGCAAATACGAGGGGTGAAACGTCACGATGACCGGGATGTCACGCCACTTGTGCCAGCGTCCCCTGAGTCGAGTGACGCCTTCTTTGGTCCCAAGTACGGCCTTGGCGGCGGTCGAACCCAGAGCGCAAATCGCCTTGGGCCGGATCGCCATCAGCTGGCGGAACAGGAACGCTCCGCAGATTTCCATTTCGTCCGGCTGCGGCGCGCGGTTTTCCGGAGGCCTGCACTTGACCACATTGCAGATGTAAACGTCCGGCCGCCGGATCGCAAGGCCCTCTTTGGAGGCGGTGTTGTCGATCATCTGCGTCAGCAGCTGGCCGGCGCGCCCGACGAAAGGAAGGCCTTGCGCATCCTCGTCCGCTCCCGGACCTTCGCCGACGAACACCAGGCGGGCCTGCTCATTTCCCGAGCCGAACACGATCTTCGAGCGCGCTTCGCATAGCCGGCACCGGCGGCAATCCTCGCCGATATCCTGCTGGATCTTGAGGAGGGTGTCACCTTCTGGCGCAAGAGAGGGTAAGGCGAGAGAGGCCACGGAAGCTCCTTGGTCAATCGTTAAAGTCCGGGCAGGCGGCGAGGCCGGCTGGTCTACAGGCTGCCGGCGGTAGATTTCATCTACTCCCAGGTCCTGGTAGAACCTCAACTGCTCCCTCAGCTCGTCAGGAGTCATTGGGCGCTATGGAGGGCCAGGCGCAGCTTGAGCATTTCATCGAAGATCCGCTGTGCGATGGCGGCCTTAGAGGCGCGCGGGACGGGAATCGTCTCACCCGTGCGCAGCACCAGCGTCACTTCGTTCTCATCCGATTCGAAGCCGATGCCGGCCTGCGACACCAGATTGGCTACCACCATGTCGCAATTCTTGGATTGCAGCTTGCGGCGGGCTTCTTCGATCAGATTCTCTGTTTCGGCGGCGAAGCCGACCAGCAGCCGGTCGCCCTTCTTCCGTCCGGCCTCGGCCAGGATGTCGGGGGTCGGATCCAGTTCCAGGGACATCCGCGCTGCGGTTTTCTTGACCTTCTGCCGCGGCGGATTGGTGCACTGATAATCGGCCACGGCGGCGGCCTTGATGATCATGGTGGCTGGCTCGAGGTGATCCAGAACAGCCTTGCGCATCTCAGCCGCAGTGCGCACCGATATCAGCTCGACGCCGGCGGGCGCTGCCAGCGAAACAGGTCCGGAAACCAGGATCACCCGGGCTCCGCGCGACGCGGCAGCCTCGGCCAGCGCATATCCCATTTTCCCGCTGGACCGGTTGCTGAGATAGCGCACCGGATCGAGCGGTTCCTGCGTGGGCCCGGCCGTAATCAGAACCGTTTCGCTGTCGAGGTCGGATCTGGAATGCTTGCGTGCGTCCGCGACCGCGGTAACCGCTTCCGCGATTCGCTCGGGTTCGGCCAGCCGCCCCGGCCCCACCATGCCGCAGGCCAGAATGCCTTCGTCGGGCTCGACGATCACGTGGCCCCGCGCACGCAGCTTAGCCAGATTCTCCTGGGTGGCCGGATGATTCCACATATTCGTGTTCATCGCCGGAGCCAGCACCACCGGACCGGTGAAGGCGAGATAAGTAGTAGTCAGTAAATCGTCCGCCAACCCGTGCGCCAGTTTGGCCAGCAAATCCGCGGTGGCCGGGGCGATGACCAGGACCTGATTTTCCTGCGCGACGCGAATGTGCTCGATCGCGCTCGCCAGAGTGTCCTCAGGGCTGGCAGCGCCGAAGAGGTGCGTAAGCACCTTACGTCCCGTAAGGGCGGCAAACGTGAGGGGACGGACGAACTCTTCCGCCGATCGGGTCATTAAGACCTGTACGGAGAACCCCCGCTCCATCAAGGCGCGCGCTAACTCGGCCGCTTTGTACGCGGCGATGCCCCCGCCGACTCCCAGGGCGACATGGGTTGTTATCGCCGTCGTCATCGCCGCCGTCATCGCGAGGAACCAGGCCTATTCTTCGGCAGGTGTCTGATTGAGGGTGCGATGGATCGCAATGTCCTCGTATTGGACCAGGCCGCGGCGAACTTCCTCCATGGCCATCACGGTGGGCTTCTTGGAGGTGGTGGGCAGGAAGCTG
This sequence comes from Bryobacteraceae bacterium, assembly GCA_035469225.1. Classification (GTDB taxonomy): domain Bacteria; phylum Acidobacteriota; class Terriglobia; order Bryobacterales; family Bryobacteraceae; genus Palsa-187. Next base: position 1,464 of record DATIRX010000013.1, on the reverse strand, counting down.
CGGGCGCCGTTCTGCAGTTGCCGCGCGCGCTTGGCGGCGACAATGATGAACCGGTAGGCGCTGGCCTCCGGATCGTCCGGAATCACGCTTTGTGCGATCTGCTTAAGGTTTGTGTCGGCCATCTTCAAAAGTCTCCAATATCGGGCGGATTTCCTGTTCCATGCGGTCCCGGCGGCTGCGGACGGACCGGACAATCGCGGCCAGGTTGTCGGTGGACGCCTGGACCTCCCGATTTACCAGCACGTAATCATACTGCGAATAATTCCGAATCTCCTCCGCGGCCTCCTCCAGCCTGCGCTCGATTACCGCTTCGGCGTCCTGGGAGCGGGTGCGAAGCCGCTCTTCCAGCACCTGGCGGCTGGGAGGGAGAATAAATATCGAAACCGCGTGGGGAATTCTCCCTTTTAATTGTCGCGCACCTTGGACATCAATGTCGAGCACCAGGTCCGCTTCGGCCGTGGCAGCACGCTCCAGTTCGCTCCGGTGGGTCCCGTAGTAGTTGCCGAACACCTCAGCCCACTCCAGGAACTCGTCCTTGGCCAGCCGATCCTCAAATTCCGCCCGGGAGCTGAAGTGATATTCGTAGCCGTCCCGCTCCTGGCCCCGGGGCTGCCGGGTCGTGTAGGAAACCGAGAATCGAAGGTCCGGGATGCGCTTCATCAACTGGCTGACCAGGGTCGATTTGCCGGAGCCGGAAGGCGCTGAAATGATGAAAACAGTGGTCATGGGCCGGCTACTCAAGATTCAGAGACTGCTCGCGGATTTTCTCGATGGCCGCCTTGGCAGCCAGGGCCAGTTCGGTGATCTTGAGGCCGATTTCGCCCGCCCCGCTGGTTTTGGACAGAATCGTATTGGTTTCCCGGTTCATCTCCTGCAACAGAAAATCCACCTTCTTTCCGGTTTCGCCCCCGGCGTCCAGGAGCACAGCCAGTTGGCCCGAGTGGATCCTCAGCCGGGCGAGCTCTTCGCCAATGTCGCTGCGATCGGCCAGCATTGCGGCCTCCTGCGCCAGGCGCTGGGGGTCCACCTGCACGCCTTTGAGCAGGTCCTTCAGGCGATCGGCGAGGCGGTTCTGGAAAATCTCCTGGGCGTTTGCCCGGAGGCTCTGCATCTCATCCGCCATGCTGCTCAGCCGGGTGTTGTTCCCTCGCATATCCGCGGCGATGGCAGCCCCCTCGCGCTCCCGGAACACGTTCAGCTCGTCTAATGCTGCACTGAGCGCGTCCAGCAGCGCCGCCTCGGCTCCGGGCGGCAGCTCGGAGCTCTCCCCTTCCCCGAACATTCCCGGAATCCGCAAAGCGGCGTTCAGGTCGGGCTGGGTATTTAAACTATGCTCGGCCGCTGCCTGCCGGAATGCGGTCAGGTATTCACCGAGCAGGGTCCGGTTGAGCGCCGCGGAGCTTCCCGGCAAGCTTCCTTGCGGAAGAACGATCCGCACCTCCACGTGCCCGCGTGACAGACGGC
>DATIRX010000012.1:0-7913 GCA_035469225.1 Bryobacteraceae bacterium | reverse complement strand
ATGACGGACCACGAACAGTCCTACCCAGCGGTTTGTCGGGAAGTCGGATTGACTTGCCAGGCCTGCATTTCGCACACGGCCAGCGAAATTGCCCGTACCTGTAAAGGCTTACAGGGCAAGATGCTGGGGCAGATGTTCGTGCAGCTCTATCCAAATCCAGCGTGTTCGCCGATGCACGCCCGGTTTGCGCAAGCCTATCGGGACGCTTCCCCGCGCCCGGTTCGGTCCGCTACGGCGCTCCATAGCATTGCCGCGGTGGCCTAAAGATCGACCGGTCCCTAAAAGGCTACGATTCCTGCTGCGACTGCGTGGCCCATTCCTGTTCCAGCATCCGGGAATACTCGCCGGAGGCGTAGATCTGAAACTCAAATCCCAGGTGGGCCGCATCGGCGAAGTGAGTTTGGCCCAGATGGGTGTGGAACATCTGGTCGGCGTAGCGATGGTAATGCCGCAGAAAGTCGGCCGAAAAAGTTTCCTGCGCGGGCATATCAGCAAGAATCACATTCAGCCCCAGGGCGCGTGAAAAAATCGACTTGTGGTCCGCCACACCCCATTTCTTGAGCTTCTGGGATACTTCGGCGGGAGGACTGTCCACCAGGTATGAGGCGAAACTTTGTGCCCGAAGGGTCACGCCCTGCATTTCCGGGTAGCGGCCGACATGGTCCACGCACTGATCGATCCAGCGCAGAATATCCCTGCCGACGTAAAAAAGCATGCGGATTTCCTGATAGCGGCCTTCGAGCAGGGTTCGTTCCAGCTCTTCAGAAGACTGCTGCCCGGTGGGAAGCAGGCCTTGCAGCATCAAGCTGGCCCGCGAGCTCTCGACCAGTTTATGGGGACCGCTGGCATCGGCAAAGGGGTGCAGGATCAGAGGTGGAAGCTTGCGGGCTGCTTGATTGTTCAGCATAATCTACCTGTTCGCAAGCACAGTATGGCGGATTAGCGGCGTTCTGTGAGCAGTACTTTGGCCTCAATCGTCTGGGACCCCCGGAGGACCTTAACTAGTACTTCGTCTCCAGGCTTATGGGCCTGGAGGGCATAGGTAAAGTCGTACAGGTTCGCGATGTCTTTGCCGTCGAACTCGATTAGAATGTCGCCGGCTTTCAGGCCGGCTTTCGCCGCGGGGGTTCCATCCCGAACATCGGCGAAGCGTACGCCCTTGGGAGGCTCGTCGAAATCCGGGATACTGCCGAAGTTCGGGCCGTAGCCGCTGCCGCTGCTTGCCCCGCCGGAAGGGGCTTTGGGCTCGGCCACACGCTGGAACGTGGGCCGTTCCGAGTCGTTGGCCAAACGGGTCGCGATGCGGGCGACGTAACCCAGAAGCTGGGCCGCCGCGGGCGCGTCGATTTTGTCCCAGGTGTCGCTAGGCTTGTGATAATCGCCATGCAGGCCGCTGAAGAAGAACAGAACCGGCACCTGTTTCACGGTGAACGACATGTGATCGCTGCCGCCGTAGCCGGTGGCATCGGAAAGATCGATCTTGAGCGAATCGGGCGGCTGGACGGACTCGACCAGCTTATCCAGCGTGGACCCGGTGCCGGCGCCGTTCACGTAGACTTTGCCCCCGCGGATCCGGCCGATCATGTCCATGTTCAGCATGGCCACTGCCTTGTCCAGCGGCAGCAAAGGATGCCCGGTGTAGTAATTGCTTCCCAGCAGGCCGAGTTCCTCGCCCGCGAAAGTCATAAATAAAATCCCGCGCTGCGGTTGCGGCTGTTTCGAAAACCAGCGGGCCAGTTCCAGCACACCGGCGGTCCCCGAAGCGTTATCGTCGGCTCCCGGATGAATCGTTCCGACCTGCGAAGGAGCCAGAGAGTGCTCGTCGCCCAAGCCCAGGTGATCGTAGTGCGCCCCGACGATCACATACTCGGAGGTCTTGCCGGGAAGGTACGCCGCCACGTTGTGAACCGTCTTCGAATCGTGCTGGATGTCCAGCGTCATGCTGATGTTCAGCCGGCTCAACGGGAACGAGCGGGGCTGGAGATCTTTGTCGATGCCATCCAGAATTTCGTGCAAGTCGCGGCCTTCGCTCTTGAGCCACGCCTCGGCGGTGGATTCCTTCACCTGCACAAACAGGACGCCCGCATCGGTCGGTCCCGTGGATTGACCAAAGGGCGTCAGCTGGTCCTCTTGCGGCGTGTGGTGGGGATAGTTGTCGTTCACCAGAATCACGCCGCGAGCCCCGTGCATCTTGGCGTTGACCGCTTTAATGGCGAAGGTCGAGTGCTGCGTCAGCTCCTTGCCCTGGAATACGCTTTTCTCGTCGGCTTCCTGCGGCTCGTGGCGGATCAGGAGGACGATCTTGTCCTTCACATCGACGCCCGCATAGTCGTCATAGCGATATTCGTTGGCAGTGATGCCGTATCCCACGAACACCACCGGAGCGGACACCGTGCCGGAGGACGAAAAGCTGAAGGGGATAAAGCCGTCGCGCAGCGCCAGCGAAGCGGAGTTCGCCTCCAGACGATTGCCGGCGCCCAGGCGAGCTCCGACGGTGGTCGTAAATGCCTGCTGATACGCGCTGCCCGGGACAGGTTGGAGGCCGAACGACTGAAACTGCGAAGCGATATAGCCCGCGGCGGATTCCAGCTCGGGCGATCCGGTGGCGCGGCCTTTCAGCTCGGGCGAAGCCAGGTACTTGACGTGCGCCAGGTAGGCTACAGGGCTGATCGCCGCGGGCGCCTGCGCCCAAACCGCCAGCGCACATGCCAACCCTGCGATGGATATTCGGCGCACGTGGCTTCCTACTTCCCGCCGATTTTCGGAATGGTGACCACGCAGGCCTCTTCGCACTTGGCGGCATGTTCCACTTCCAGCGCGATCAGCTGCTGCATGATGGGCCACTCCATGGCGCCCACCAGTTTGCGGCCGTTCATGTACAGCGTGGGAGTCGCATCCACGCCCAACGCGCGGCCTTCGGCCATGTTCTGCGCCACCTCGGCATCCGTGGCCTTGCTGTCCACGCAGCGGCCCAGCTGGATGGCATCCACCCCGCCGGTCGGGGCCCAGGCCATCACTTTGGAATTCAAGGTTTCGACCGTGATGCCTTCCTGGTTCTCGTAAATCCAGTCGTGAAACTTCCAGAAGGCCTGCGGATCCTGTTTATAGATGCAGCGCCCTGCATTCGAGGCTGCACGCGCCCACGGATGGATCGACTCGAGCGGGAAATCCTTGAAGACCACCTGCACCTTGTCGGGGAACGCCTGCAGCAGGTTCTTGCGCATCACGTCCGCCTCGGCCTTGCACAGCGGACATTGGAAATCGCCGAACACCACGATCGAGACCGGCGCTCCCGCTTTGCCATAGGTCGGCTGGGAGGCGATCTTCAGCTGGTCGAGCGTGGACTGAAAGGGACTCTTGGAAAGGTTATAGACGTCGCCTTTCACGATACTCTTGCCGTCCTGCGAAATGTAATAGTGCTCGTCTTTCGACTGGCCGTTATACGAGAGATGCACGGCCAGCTCGGAGAATCCCGGCAGATACGCCGAGGGTTTAGGATCGTCGACCTTGACCGAGACCTGGGGCACCCACAGTTCGGCGTGGCGCAGATAGGCTTCGACGGCAGCCTTGTCGATGGTGGCCTTGGGCGCGGTCTGCGCAAATACGCAAAGGGACGCAAGCAGGAACGTGGCTAGTTTCATGAGGTGAACCTAAACTTTATTGTCGCGCACTCTTCCCCCGCCCTGACGGGCAGGGCTGGCCTATTGGTTGGCCGTGTTTCGATTCAGCCCCGCTCGTGAGGGCGGGGGCAAGTGGCCACTATACTGGAGGCTTGTCCAAATACTGGCTGTTCCTGCCCCTCCTGGCCGTGTATTTGAGCGGTCTCGGCAGGGTCGGATTCCTGGGACCGGACGAGCCGCGCTACGCCTCCATCGGCCGCGAGATGGCGCACTCGGGCGATTGGATTACGCCGCGGCTGGATGGCTCGCCGTGGTTTGAGAAATCGCCGCTGCTGTACTGGATGACCGGGGCGGGGCACGTGCTGCACCTTTCCGATGAGTGGGCCGCGCGATTCCCCCTGGCGTTGGCGAGCCTTCTGTTTCTGTGGTTTTTCCACCGCACTCTGGCTCGCGAGTTTTCTCCCCGCGTGGCGCTGGCGGCCACCGCTATCCTGGCCACTTCCGCCGGCTGGATCGCGTACGGTTTCGTAGCGGTGGTCGATCTGCCGATGTCTGCGGCGCTAGGGTCGGCCATGCTGATCGGCATCTTCGGACCGAGCGCGATTCCGAGCCGCGCGCGCCAGACCACGATCTTGGGACTCTGGGCCGGTGTCTTTCTGGGGCTCGCGGTGCTCGCCAAGGGATTCGTGCCGCTGGTGCTGATTGCGCCGGTCCTGCTGATCGCACGCCGCATGCGGCTGGCGATGCTGGGGAGTGCTGTGCTGGTGGCCGCGCCCTGGTACGTGCTGTGCTACGTGCGCAACGGGCCGGCTTTCTGGAACGAATTCTTCTGGAAGCATCATGTGGAACGTTTTCTGCATCCCACGCTGGATCATCCGCAGCCGTTCTGGTTCTATGTGCCGGTCCTGCTGGCCGGATTGTTCCCCTGGACGCCGCTGGCTGGTTTGTTCTTTCGCCCGAAAACGTATGCGGATGAACGAGTCCGTTTCCTCCTGCTCTGGCTGGTCTTCGCGCTGGTGTTCTTTTCCTGGTCTCAAAACAAGCTGCCTGGATACGTCCTGCCGCTGCTGCCGATGCTGGCCATCGTGCTGGCGCTGGCGCTGGATAAAACTCCCGCCTCCGGCTGGTGGATCGGCGCTTGCGCGGTGCTGTTGATCGCGACTCCTGCCATCGCCCGGTTCCTGCCGGACGCGCTGCCTTCCGGCGCGACGTCGGCGCACTTCGCGTGGTCAGGCCTTGCCAACGGGTGGCCTTTCGCGTTGGCCGCAGGCGGTGTTTTTGGGCTGGCGTGGCTGGGGAAACGCGAGCAGGCCATGTGGGGCGCGGCGCTGGCCACTCTCGTTGCCATCGCGTACTTCAAGATCGCGCTCCTTCCGGTATTGGACCAGCGCTATTCGGTCCGGGCATTCTGGCGCGAGAATTCGGCTCACATTGGGAATGACGCCTGCGTGAAGGACGTGAGCCGGGTCTGGGTGTACGGCTTGAATTATTACGCAGGCCACGCGCTTCCTGAGTGTGCGGGAGATGGTCGTCAGATTACAGTCCGCAACAACCAGCTAACTATAAGATAAATCGAGCCTATTCCTGAGGGCCTATACCTAGTCCTCTGCTCAGCCGATTCCCTAGGAGAGCGGAGGTGTTATGATCTCTCGACGATTAGCCATGTTGCTGGCCCTGTGCCTGATTCCGTTACCGGGGATGGCTGGGGTCAAAAAACCGTCCATCGATTCCAACACGCCCGAAGGAAAGCTTCTGCAGAAAGCCCAGGCGGAAAGCGATCTGTCCCGAAGAATGATGTTGCTGGAACTGTTTCCGGAGTTGTTTCCCACTTCGCCTGCCGTCGAGTTTGTTTGGAGCGAGCTGCAGGCTCGTTACCATCAGGCCGGCAGGCTGGACAAAGCTTTGGGAGCCGGCTCCAATGTCCTGGCGGCCAATCCCAATAATCTGGAGGCAGCTTGCCTGAACTGGCGCATCGCGGCCGACACCAAGGACGCGGCGCTGACGTCAGTGTGGATGAACCAGACCGGGCACGTTGCGGAGCGCGCTCTCAAGACTCCCGATCCGGAAATGACCAAGGCGACCGTCGAGTGCGGCCAGAGCGCCCGCGAGGCGCTCGACTTTGAAGTTTACAAAGCCGCGTTCACCGCCAAGAATCCCGCCGATCGAATCAGGTTGCTGGAAGAGTTTCTCAAAATGCGTCCCCAGACGCCGCGCGCGGGCGACATCGAAGTGGCTACATTCCTGGCATACCGCGAGATGGGAGATTCGGCCAAGGCCTTGGCCGCGGCGGAAAAGCTGGTGGCGCATAACGATACGCGCGAGGACGCCATGCTGCTGGTCGCGGAATCCACCTTTAAGAGCGGCAAAGATCCGAATCGCGTCCTAAGCCTGTCGAGGAAGGCGATCGACCGCCTGAAGAACGCCCCGCAGCCCGAAGGAGTGAGCGCCGCCGATTGGGCGCGTACCAAGGCAGCCGAGCTCACGCAGGCCAACTATATGATCGGCGCGGTGAGCTTTCAGGCTGAAAAATGGGATGTGGCCGACCAGTCATTTCGCGCTTCGCTGCCCGGACTTGCCGATGCTCGTTTTCGCGCCGAGGTACTGAGCTCGCTCGGCTGGGCCAACTATAAGCTGAGGAACGTTTCGGATGCGATCAAGTTCTACGTCGATTGCACGAATATTCCCGGTCCGCTGCAGCAGGCAGCCGCGAAGACGCTGAATACCATCACGGCGGAATACCAGATCAAGTAGGTTTGCCGTGGTATTCTTGAGCGGGTATTTGTTAAGCAGCGATGCGCACCCGCGTCGTCATCCTTGCGGCGTTGATCTCCGGCTTGGGCGCCTGGGAGTTGCTGCACGCGCAGAAGCCTTTTAAGGAATATGCGGGATTCGAATACACTGATTTCGCCATCCCTCCGGACGTGAATGTTCCGCACGAATGGACCCGCGCGCGGCTCAAGTACACCCAATATAGCGGCGGATTCGGCCGGCGGGGCTTCGGCGGCGGCAATCGCTGGACCATGGATTACCCCCGCTCCGATCGTCACCTTCTGCCAGGGATCGCACGGCTCAGCCGCATCGACGCCCGCTCAGTCGAGCAGGTAGTGGAGCTGGATAACACCGACGACGTTTACAACTGGCCTTCCATGTACGGCGTCGAAGTCGGGTACTGGTCGCTGAACGACGAGGAAGCGCTGCAGCTTCGCGAATATCTCAACCGCGGCGGCTTTCTGATGGTGGATGACTTCCACGGCAACACCGAGTGGGCGATTTTCGAAGAAGGCATCAAGAAGGTGTTTCCGGACCGCGACATCATAGAACTGCCGGATGCGAATCCCATCTTTCACACGCTCTACGATCTGGACCATCGCATTCAAGTGCCCGGAGCCGGGGCGTGGCAAAGCGGCGTGACCTATGAGCAGGGCAACAATGGCGGCAGGGACCCGCACTGGCGCGGGATTCTCGATGAGAAGGGCCGCGTGGTGGTCGCCATCTGCCACAACATGGATCTGGGCGACGCCTGGGAGCATGCCGACGACGCCTGGTATCCCGCCGAGATGACCGGCCTGGCGTACCGCATCGCGATCAACTATTTCGTCTACGACTTCACGCATTAAGTATCGATAGAGCGCCCGTGATATCCTGGCGCACGTGCGACTACGAACTCTCCTCCTGACGATTCTTGCGGTGCTGGGAATCTGGGGCGTGGTTTTCGCGCAGAAGCCTTTCAAGCAATATCCCGGCGGCCAGGATGGCGATGTGCCCCTGCCGCCCGACTTCGACAAGCCCGCGGAGTGGTCCGGCGCCCGGCTGCGCTATCGCGATCTGGGCGGCCGATTCGGCGGGCGGCGCGGATTTCGCCGGGAGGGCGCCTGGGGAACGGATTATCCGCTCGGCGGCCGCCACCTCGCCGAGGGATTGCGGCGGCTGACCAAGGTAAACGCGCGCTCCGTCGAGCAGGTGGTGGAGCTGGACGAGACCGACGATATTTTCAATTGGCCGTTCATGTACGCCGTGGAGGTCGGACAGTGGACCCTGGATGAGAAAGAAGGAGCGCAGCTGCGCGACTTCCTGAATCGTGGAGGCTTCCTGATGGTGGATGACTTCCATGGCTTATACCAGTGGCAGACGTTCGCCGAAGGACTCCATAACGTCTACCCCGACAAAGAAATCGTCGATCTGGATCAATCCGAGCCCATCTTCGGAATTCTGAACCAGGTGGATCTCAAGGTCCAGGTTCCGGGAATGCAGTACATTCGAAGCGGACGTACGTACGAGCAGGAGAGCGACCCC
>DATIRX010000011.1:0-37367 GCA_035469225.1 Bryobacteraceae bacterium | reverse complement strand
TTTGGCCCACGGGAGAAACGGGACGTCGATTTTCTTCTCGGGCTGCGCGCTGCCCGCGAAGCCTCCTCCCGTGCCGGCCATGTCCCCGACGCCGGGAGGTTCCCAGGAGCCTTTGGCGTTGCCCAGATCGGGATGGCCGTCAGGCAGCCGCGGCGCGGGCGGGATGTTTTTCCGTGTCAGCGCGGCAGCTACCTGCTTCCCGTTAAAGTCCTGTGCCGCGCCAGGAACCGGAGCCAGTGAAATTACGGCGAGCATCCCCATGAGACAAAGTTTCATGCCCACCTCCTCCTGAACATCATAGTGCGGCACGCGGCGGGTGTATACTGAACCCCAGCCTGGAGGCCACCATGCAAAAATCGCTACTCGCCATTACTTGCGCGATCGCTGCACCTGCGTTTGCTGCTTCTTGCGAAAGCCTGTCGTCTCTAGCTTTACCCGACACTGCGATTACCGCAGCGCAAATCGTGCAGGCGGGACAATTCGTGCAGCCCGGCCCAGCCGCGAAAGGGAAGGGCGCCAACGTATACAAAGAGCTCCCAGATTTCTGCCGCGTGGCGGCGACGCTCAAGCCCTCCAGCGATTCCGACATCCGGATCGAGGTCTGGCTGCCGATGGCGAATTGGAATCGTAAGCTGCAAGCGGTCGGAAACGGCGGCTGGGCCGGGGTGATCAGCTACTCGGCGCTGGCCGAAGCCCTCAAAGCAGGCTACGCCAGCGTTTCCACCGATACCGGACACGTCGGCGGCAGCGGCAGCTTCGCGTTGGAGCATCCGGAAAAGCTGACCGACTTCAGCTGGCGCTCCGAACACGAGATGACCCTCAAGGCCAAGGCTCTCATTCAGGCTTTTTACGGCAGTGCCCCTAAGCTCTCCTATTGGAACGGATGCTCCACCGGCGGCCGGCAAGGGCTCAAGGAAGCGCAGAAATTCCCCGACGATTACGACGGCATCATCGCCGGCGCACCCGCAAATCGCACGGCCATCTCATTGTGGATTGCATCCGCCGTCCTCAAGGATCCGGCCAGCTACATTCCGCCCGCCAAGTATCCGGTGATTCACCAGGCCGCACTGGCCGCCTGCGATCTTCGGGACGGCGTAAAGGATGGGCTCATCGACGATCCGACCAAGTGCAAATTCGATCCCAAGGTGCTGCTGTGCAAGAACGGCGACGGTCCGGCGTGCCTTACTGCGCCGCAAGTAGATGCAGCAAAGAAGATTTATTCCTCTGCGACCAATCCGCGCACGGGAGCGGTGCTGTTTTCCTCCCTGGTTCCTGGAAGCGAACTGGGCTGGGGCGTTCAGGCGGCTGGCCCCGACCCGTCCGCGAACATCTACGACCATTTCAAGTACGTGGTCTTCAAGAATCCCGCCTGGGATTGGAGAACATTCGATTTCGACAAAGGCATCGCGCTGGCCGAGCAGCCGGAAAACGCGGCGATGAACGCGACGGACCCCAACCTGAAGGCGTTCTTCGCGCACAACGGGAAGCTGCTGATCTACCACGGCTGGGCCGACACCAACGTCCCGCCGGTGAACACCATCAAATACTACGGCAGCGTATTGGACACTCTCGGCGGCGCGTCCAAGACTTCCAATCACGTGCGCCTATTCATGGAGCCGGGCATGGGACATTGCGGAGGCGGCGAAGGACCGAACGTGTTCGACAAGGTCGGCACCCTCGAGCGATGGGTGGAGCAAGGCAAGGCTCCCGAGAAGATCATCGCTTCGCACAGCACCGAAGCCAAAGTGGATCGGACACGTCCGCTGTGCCCCTATCCTCAGGTAGCGAAATACAAGGGCTCGGGCAGCATCGACGAAGCTGCGAACTTCGCGTGCCAGGTCCCATAAGTTCAACTCGCGGATGACAGCACGGATTCCGGCACGTCCCGGCTTCGGGTTTTCACCGGGATGCCGAACCGCGCCGTGAAATGGAATGAGCTTCCCTTACCGGGCTGGCTGTCCACCCAGATTGTTCCACCCAGCAACTTGGTTAAGCGGCTGGAGATCGTCAGGCCGAGACCAGTACCGCCATACTGGCGCGTAGTAGACGCGTCGGCCTGCGTGAAGGCCGAAAAGATTTCCTGTTGACGCTCCGGCGGAATGCCGATTCCTGTATCCTTCACCGTGAATCGCAGCAATACACCCTGGTCCTGCGAGGACTCCGGATGAACGGAGACCGTCACTTCGCCCGAACTGGTGAACTTGATCGCGTTACCCACCAGGTTGACGAGGATCTGGCCCAAGCGAGCCGGATCGCCCACCACCACATCGGTCACCTCCGGATCGACGCGCACATGCAGAGCCAGGCCCTTCTCCTGCGCCAGAACTGTAAGCGTCTTCAGTGTCTGCGCCAGACTCTCCCGGAGACGGAAAGAGATGGTCTCCAGACTCAGCTTCCCAGCTTCAATCTTCGAGAAGTCCAGGATGTCATTGATCAGCGAGAGCAGTCCATCTGCGGATTCTCTCACGGTCTCCAGATAATCCCGCTGTTCCGCATCCAGCTCGGTGCTCAGCGCCAGGTCGGTCATGCCGATGATCCCATTCATCGGCGTACGAATCTCGTGGCTCATGTTTGCCAGGAACTCACTCTTGGCGCGATTCGCGGCCAGCGCACCCTCCTCGGCGCGCTGGCGCTCCACCATTTCTTCCTGTAGTCTTCGATTCACCGTTCGCAGAGCCTCGCGCTGCCCTCGGGCCTTCAAAGCCATTTGAATGACCACCCCAAACAGGGCCGCGCTCAGTAGTCCACCCACCAGGGTCAGGTTCGATAGCAAGTCCGCTTTGGTTTGGCTCCGGGCTGAAAATGCCTGCCACAATCCGATTCTGACGATCGCAACCAGAAGGCTGGCGCCGATGGGAACCCAGGCCGGGTTGCTGGCCTGCCGTTGCGTCAGATCCCACGCCACGCTGGTCACGCCAAGCCCCAGCACAATGAAGCCGATCGCGGTGTGGAAGGCCACCCGGGTCAGGTTGCCCCAGGCAAAAACATCGCTGGTTCCCGCCAGCACGCCGATGCAGCAGGTGGCTCCCACTGCGGCAACCAGAAGACCGGTAATGCCCAGGACCGAGGACTTCCCGCCGACCTTGGTTTGGGCCAGGATCAACGCGACAGCCAGCAGCAAGAAACAGACGGCTGTGGCCGGCGCCATTCGCCCCGGCTCGGACGTCTGGATCGTCACATACGCGCTCCCCAGAAGCTGGTCGATCCCAAGGTTGGCCCGAAACAGATACTCCAGCAGCGAGCCCCCGGCGAACATGGCCGTGATCGCGGAGAACACGATGGTACGCTGCGGCCGGCCTGCCACCATTCCCAGGAGCGCCAGACCCGTTAACCCAAAACACAGCGCCGTGTTGCGCTGCATGGGGGCCAGGTTGGGAGCCACCTGAATGAGAAACGTCGAATGGAATACCCATCCGCCCAAGACGGCTAATCCGAGCGCTACCGCAAGCCCGCCCGATATGGCTCCCGCCAGTCTGGTCCAGGCCATTCCTGGAGTCCTTGCCGCGGGATTGGTGGACGGTTTCACCCACCTGCTTATCGACCTAGGGAAGACTAAGCTTTAATCCCTACTCCAGCGCGAACACCCATACCGAACCGCCGTCGGGCATCGGAGGCACCTCGCCCGGGAACAATCGAGCCAGCGTGTTGACCTCGCCACCTGCATCCTGGCCCCAGCCAGCCAGCACGGCGATGTACTGTTTCCCGCTCACCGAGAACGAAGTCGGCGGCGCCTCGGCACCCGAGCTGAGCGGAAACTGCCACAACAGCCTGCCGCTGGTTGCGTCGAAGGCATGGAACTTGCGGTCGGCGGTTCCTCCACTGAACACCAGTCCTCCGGCGGTGGCCAGCATCGATCCCCAGTTTGGCGATCGCGCGTAGTTGTGAGTCCAAACTCTTTGCCCCGTATCGACATTCCACGCCTGCACTTCGCCGAAGTGATCGGCGCCCGGCACAATCAAGGGAGGAAATCCGCCCTGGATGCCGACGAACGCCCTGCCCGCCGTGTAGGTGACATTCGGAGCGCCGCCGTTGTGCCCGCAAATGTTGTTGTTGGCCGGGACGTAAATCATGCGCGTCTTGGGACTATACGAAATCGGCGGCCAGGTCTTGCCTCCGTGGACGCCTGGACAGAATTCCGCGGGTGCGCCGGTGCCTGGCTTGTGCGCCGGATCGATGTCGGGCCGCCCCGTGACGGGATCCAGCCCGCGGATCACATTGTTAAAGACGTAGGGCTTGCCTTCAACGAACCGGATGGGCCCTGCGCTGCGCTCCAGAAACCACAGGTAGCCGTCCCGCGCGACATCGATCAGTCCTTGGATGGTGCGCCCGTCGCGCTGGTAATCGACCAGAATGGGCGGCGACACTTCGTCGTAATCCCAGGAGTCGTTGGGATGGTATTGATGATAGCCCTTGATCGCGCCGGTCGCGACGTCGAACGCGATGGTCGAGGCGGTATAAAGATTGTCGCCGGGACGGTTGTCGCCGATGGTGGGACCGCCGTTACCCGTACCGAAGAACGCCAGGTTGGTTTCAGGATCGTAGTTCCCGGTCACCCATACGGGAGCGCCTCCGGTCTTCCATTGCTCGCCGCCCGCAGGCCAAGTCTCGCTGCCAGGTTCGCCCGGAGCGGGCACGGTAAATGTGCGCCAGGCTTCTTTGCCGGTCTCGACATCGAAGGCCGCCACAAAGCCCCGGATTCCGTATTCGCCGCCCGAAGCTCCCACCAGCACCTTCCCGCCCGCGATCAGAGGCGCCAACGTCGTGTAGTAGCCGGATTTGTTGTCGGCGATTACCGCAGTCCATACTTCCGTCCCGGTCCTGGCGTCCAGCGCGACCAGAACCGCTTCGCCGGCGCAGACGTAAACCTTATCGCCGTACAACGCCACGCCCCGATTCACTTCATGCGGAACAATCGCTCCTTGCGGACGCGGCCGGCGATAGCGCCAGAGTATGGTGCCGGTGGTGCCATCGAAAGCGATCACCTGGTTGTTGGGCGTGGTAATGAACATCACTCCGTTGTTCACTACCGGCGCCGCCTCATGGGCGCGCCCTTCGCCCGTCGCGGATGACCACACCAGCTTGAGCCGGGACACATTCTCCGGCGTGATCTGATCCAGCGGGCTATAGCCCCAGCCGTCGTACGTCCGCCGGATCATGGGCCAGTTGCCGTCTTCCGGTTTCAACAGGCGCTCGGCGGTGACCGGCTGATAATTCTGCAGGATCGCGGGCATCGGAGCGGCCGGGCCCTGCTGCTTCCCTTTTTGCTTGCCGCCTTTCTCCTGACCGGAGGCCGTCGGGAGCATCCACGCGGGCGTCAGCGCGCCGATCAGAACGAGAGCGGAGAAAATACGGGATTTGACCATGAGCGAGCCTCGCTGAGGGATAGTATCGCGCCCGCGGGAACAAGGTCAAGGTTTTAGAAACTTCGCGCTCTTACTGCTCTGATGCCGGGGGAGCTGGCTGCCGTTGCTCCCTGCGGGCGGGTGTTCTACCTAAAGTTGGCCCCCGCGATGGCCGATGTGGGACTGAGCACGCCTGAGTCCGGAGGTAGTCCGTGAAAACACATTTTGAATCCCGATGGGCGAACCACGCCGCGCGAGCCGCCGTTACCATCGCCGCCGCAGCCTTGTTTTTGGCGATCCGTCCGGACATCTACGGATACGTGGGGACGCATGTCCGCGCAGACTACCAGCGCCAGATCGTAACGCCCAAAATCATCGACGGATACATGCGCGCGAACCGGACTCCCAAGCTGCAGATCGGCGCGGGGTCGAACAATCCCGAGGGCTGGCTGAATACCGACATCGAACCCACCCCGCAGCAGGCCTATGTGGATGCTTCAAAACCCCTGCCCTTCGCCGACGGCTCGTTCTATTACGTTTTCGGTGAGCACGTGATTGAGCACCTGACGTATGAAGACGGCCTCGCGTTTTTTAAGGAAGCCCATCGCATTCTTGCGCCCGGCGGGAAAATCCGCATGGTGACTCCCAATCTGTTGCAATACGTCGCCTTGTTCAACGAGCCGGATCCGGAGCATTCCCCCAAAACCAGCCGCTTTGTGCAGCGCAAACTGGAGGCTCAAGACTGGACCAGGACCCCCGATCCGGCCGGCATGATCCTCAACAACCAGATGCGCTGGTTCGGTCATCAGTTTTTGTACACGCCCACGATGCTCCGCAACAGCATGGAACAGGCCGGCTTCACGAACATTCGGCAATATGTAGCCGGGGAGAGCGACGATCCCATCCTTAAGGCCGCCGATTTCGGACCCGGTACCGAATACAAAGATGTGAACGCGTACGAAGCCATGGCCCTCGAAGCCACACGCTAGCTGAATCCTGCCTGCTAGAAGATCGTGATCGATAGCGACCCGAGGAAGGTTCCCTGATCGCAGTCCACCTCCACGCCAACGTTGTCGCTCTTATTCATTGAAATTGAGAAGGTGACGTCTATCGCTCCGCCGCCTGTGATCGTACCCACGAAACAGCTGTAGGAACGAACCCCGTGGAAGCGGTCGAGCTGGCAGGCGCTGTCTACTTTCGCGCCTTTGGGCGCCGTGAAGGTCACCGTCACGTTGGTGGCGTCACCAGTCCCCTGGTTGGTTACGTGGATGACTTGAAGCAAGCTCTGGCGAGGCGGCCCGCCCTGTGGGGTGCTGTCGATGGCGATCTGAACTGTCTGCGCGTGCGCGCTGGCTGGCAACCCTAGAAAGGTGCCGCAGACCATCACCGCGCCTCCGAAAAACCGAACTAATGTTTTTTTCATTGCGTGATTCTCTCCTGCGCCATGATTAACACGACACCCGGGAGCCGACAAGCTCTTAGTACTCTGTTTTTCCTGAAAAACCTGGGTACTAGGCCCGTTTTTCATAAGGCTTGGCTTGCTCCACCATTTCCAAATACCCCAGGCGGCAGGCCGCAACCACCGCAGAAGGTGTATGAGTTCATCCTTAGGACCACATGGAAACTGGTCCTAGCGTGGGCGTATATTGGGCTGACTTTTGATTCGCACCGGCTCTCCCTGCAAAGCCAGTTGTGCAGATGAAACCCGCCTATTCGGCTTGGGATTGAAATTCCGGAAGTATGGCGTCCCCAGGGGGATTCGAACCCCCGTTACCGCCGTGAAAGGGCGATGTCCTAGGCCGGGCTAGACGATGGGGACAGCTTTGGGACCACTACGCGGACAAACTTACAGACTCTTGAGAAAAGCGACGATGTCGTCTTTTTCCGCCTTCGTCAGAAGGTCGGCGAACGGCGGCATCCCGTTGCCGCCTTCATTGATCATCCCGGTCACGTTGGCTTCATTCACAGCCTTGCCGTTGGCCAGCTTGTCATGCTTGAACAAACCCTTCAGCCCGGGGCCCATCTTGCGCTCCTCGCTGTCGGCGTTGTGACACACCGAGCAGTTCGCTTCAAAATTTGCCTTGCCCTTAGCGGCATCCGCGGCGAAGGCCTGTCCCGTGATAAGGAATCCCACGGCGCTTAGTGCGATCAGTGACGTCTTCATACCTTCTAGTCTACAATCTTCGCATATGCCCCTCCAAGCAGGCGACCGCGCCCCCGAAATTAAGACCGGTTCATTCCAGCTCTCCAAGCTCAAGGGCAAGACCGTGATTCTGTTCTTCTTCCCCAAGGCCGATACGCCCGGCTGCACCAAGGAATCCTGCGAATTCCGCGATTCCTCCAAGAAGTTCACCAAAAAGAATGCCGAGATCGTGGGCCTTTCGCCCGACAAAGCCGAAGCCCAGGCCAGGTTCGCCGCCAAGTACGACCTCCCCTATACTTTCGTCCCCGACCACGATCATGCCATCGCCGAGGCCTACGGAGTCTGGAAAGAAAAGAGTATGTACGGCCGCAAGTACATGGGCATCGAGCGGACCACCTTCGTCGTGGATCCGCAGGGCAAGATCGCGACCATATTCGAGAAGGTCAAGGTGGCAGGACACGCCGAAGCCGTGCTGGAATCGATCGCGTAGGTCCGACGTTCACGTCGGACGTCTTGCCTTGGGCGCTTAGCCGGCCTGACGTCTTGGCCGGCCTGAAGGCCGGGACGCTTTTGGCCGGCCTGAAGGCCGGCCCTACCAGATCCCGATCAGCTTCCACCACGCGAATCCCACCGTGGTCCAGATCACCAGATGCCCGACGCTCGCCAGCGCTCCGGCCTGCCACCATTTCTTGAGCGATACGTAACCCTGCGCGTAGTAGACCGGCGCGGGCGTGGTCCCGTAGTGCGTCAGGCACGCGGAAAGATTCGCGAGGCAGGCAAACGTCCACACCGCCAGGCCGATCGGAGCCCCCTTCATCAGCAGCACGGCGAGAAACGCCGGGAACATCGACAGCATGTGCGCCGTGATGCTCGCAAAGGCGTAGTGCGCATAGAAGTACACCACAATTGTGATGGCGAACAGCGTGGGCCAGCCGTAGCCCTCCAGCATCCCCCCGACGTTATTGGCGAAGGCCTTGGTCACACCCGCATCGTTCAGTCCCTGGGCCAGCCGGTACAGGCCTCCGTACCAGATGAAAATTCCCCAGCCGGCTTTCTCGCCGCGAATGTCTTCCCACGTCAGCACGCCGGTCAGCAGCAGCACCATGCATCCCAGCAGCGCCGTGACGGTAATATCCACTCCCCAGGAAGCGCGCGACGTCACCCAGAAAAAGCACACCGTGGCGAACACCACCGTGAGAATCCACTCCGCCGGTTTCATCGCCCCCATATTCGCCAGCTCGCTGGCCGCGAACGCACGGGCCTCGGGGGTCTTCTGAATCGTCGGACGGATCACCTTCATGGTGAGCCAGGGCACCACGGCGATCGAGATCAGCCCCGGCACGATGGTCGCGCGAATCCAGCCCGCCGGAGAGATTTCGTAGCCCGCCTGGTGCGCCATGTCGCGTGCCAGAAAATTGCTCACCTGTCCGGTGATGAACATCGCGGAGGTGACGCACACCGCCTGATACACCGCGCTCATCAGGTAGGCGCCCAGGCGCTCAGCGGTTTCTCCAGGATGCGATCCGTACAGCTCGGCGATGGAGCGCACAATCGGCAGCACCACCCCCGCACTGCGCGCGCCGTTGGAAGGAATCATCCCGGCCAGCACCATGTCGGACGCCGCCAGCGAGTACGCCACGCCCAGCGAGCTGTGCCCGAAGGCGCGCACGAAGAACAGCGCAATGCGCCGCGCCAGTCCCGTCTGGATCAGCGCCCTGGAAATGAAGAACGCCACCAGCACCAGCCACACCGACGAATTCGAATAGCCGGATAATGCCTCGGTGATGGTCAAGCCGCCCATCAGCGCCGAGAGCGTCACCGCCAGCAGCACCAGCGCTCCGGCGGGAATCGGTTCGATGATCGAGCCGATGATGGTGGCGGCAAAAATACCCGTCAGCCTCCATCCTTCCGGCTTCACCGCGGCGGGCTTGGGGATGGCGAACACCACCACCAGGTACACGGCCACCAGGATCGCGAAGCCGCGAAGCATGCGTTTTCGATCGTGCATGGGCTCAGGTAAGGATACTACCTTACTTCGCGCCAGGTGTTCACCTCGAACGCGAATATGCGCCGTCACGACAGCTTCGTGAGCACTTCCTCGATGGATTCCGGACCCGCGTCTTTGAATTCGCGCAGCAGATCGAAGATCTTCGCGGCCGCCTGATGGAACTCCGGCGGCATCCCTGCGCCCTGAAGAGTTGCGCCGATTTCGTGCATCTCGGGGGCCCATCGCCAGGCTTTCGGGGCGGCGCGCAGGATGTGCCCTTCCCCTGGAGCTGCCGGACTCACGCGAGTCCACTGGCGCTTGAGGTCCGCCAGCACGCCCAGGCGATCGGCCGCACCCATCACCGCGATCAGCAACGCAATCGATCCCTTGTTCTGCGCGGCGTAACACATCTTGAGCGCCGACGCCTTGCCGGTTTCCGTGCCGATCACGTCGCACTCCATGGGCCCAGCCGTGAAACAGCCGGCGACCTGGTCCGCGTGTTGGCCGCTCAGGTACAGCCAGGTCTGCCCGCGTGTCTTGGGAGGCAGGCCGATGATCCCTCCATCAACGAACCGCACCCCGCTTTCCTGCATGCGTTCGCCGATCTTCCGTTTGTGAGCGGGCGAGATCGCGTTGGCGTCCAGATATGTTCCGCGGAACCCCTGCTCCAGCACCTCGGCGGCTACCTGGTCTGCGAACTCCGGAGGACAGACGCTGACAATCACGGGGCAGGTGCGGCAAAGATTCGCCAGCGTGACGGCGTCGGTCAGCCCGGCACTTTCCGCGCGCGCCCGTGTGAGATGGCTGCGTCCCTGGGCAACCCAGCAGACTTCGTGGCCGCCATTCCGCATGGTGGCCGCCACCGCGCTCCCCATCTCGCCTGGATGCAGTATGCCGATGCGCTGAGGGTCCATCAACCCATCGAGTTTATCCTAAGCCGAGATCAATTCCCGGATCGTTCCTGTTCCGCTTCCGCCTCGACAGCCGCGTTTGGTCCGGCCTTCTTGGCGTCCTCTATGATCTGCAAGGCGCGCGTCGCATCCGCCTTCGAAACGCCCACGGACCAGGGCAGGCTCGGGAAGCTGGTTTCGCCTCCCAGCACCACACGAATTCCCTCCCCTTCGAGCAAAGCCTGGATTCCGAGCGCTTCCATCTCAGCCGTGGTCCCCGATTCCTCGAAGACCGTCACCAGATCCATTGCATGGGAAGATTTTGTTTCCTCTTTCATGCCCCGAGCATAGCGCGTATGGGATATAGAATGGAGGTATGGACAACTCCGGCAAGTTTGTATGGTTTTTCGCGGGAGCGGCGCTGGGCGCCACGGTCGCCTTGCTCTACGCTCCGCAATCGGGCGAGGATACGCGGCGCTACCTGAACAAGAAAGCGAAGAAGGGTCGGGCCGCGATTGCCGATGTGAGCCGTGACGCTCTCGACAAAGGCCGTGAACTCTACGAGCAGGGCCGCAAGATGGCGGATGACGCCGCGGATCTGTTCGAGCGTGGCCGTCGCCTCGTCGAAGGCTAGGAAACCGGCGGCCGAGACCCGCGAAAATGCGCGGTTTGGCACGCTATTTCGAAGTTATGACCGGTTGGCGGGCGCTAAGTCCTGTCGAATCATTCCTGCGACCTTTGGCAGATGGTGTGCATCTGAGAAGGGCAGGAGTGAGAGACGTGAACTCGTTTGCCGAACCCTTCCGGCCACATCCCAACTTTGACGACGCCATCAATCGCGCCATTTGCCAGTCCGAGATCGAAGGGGGCGTGTCTCTCACTGAGCTGCCGGTGGGCACCGTTTTGCATGTCCAGACCGCCAATACTCAGTATGAAATTCAAAACTGCGGCGATGGTGAAGTCCTGATTTCCGGCCATCCTGAAATCTGCCCCACTCCGGTTTTGGTGAACTTTCACGGTTCCACCTGGGGCTCGGCGATGCTCAAAATGGGTTTCATCGGGCGCGAGATGAGCATGGAATTCCGCCATCCCGAAAAAGGTATCGTTCGCACCTCGCGCGTGCAGGAAATCCGCGAAGTCAGCGTCCCATCAAGCCTTCCACCGCTGCAATAACAATGCATACGGTGGTGTGCCCGAGAAACCCATAGTGAATCCACAAACGGGTAAAACGGACCACTTGCCGGACATCGCGCATGCCGCAGTGTGCCTGACTGCACGCCTATAGAACCAATAGTTCCGCTGCCCCTTTGCCACTTCACACGCGTCCAATAGTTGTAGTACTTGCCGCGGGAAAAGGGGCTATACAGCGGTGAATAAAAGGGTTATGCTGGAAGGGTAAGAAAAACCGCATCGGAACTGGCGCTGCGAGGTGTGTTTGCTCGCCGATTCCGATGCGGTCGCCCGTTTTCGGGCGTGGATCCCGGCTTCCGCCCACACCCACTCCATCGAGGCCCGCGTCCATTCAAGTTCCTCAATAAAGCGGCCTGGACTGATACCTGTGACCCGGGAAGATCGTTATAAAAGCGTTTGCTATAAGAGCGTTCGTACGACAAAAAACCCCTCTGGTTGCAACTTGCACCATCGAAAGAAGGAGCGGTTTAAACTTCTACACCGTCTCCCGCAAGCACGCTAGCTAAATAAATAGCCACTCGCTTCTACCGATCGAGCCGGTTGCAAACAGAGGGCAGGTTTTCAAAGATACTTCATCAATTCATGGATAAAGGAAGCACGCCCATTGCCAAGCGTTTCAACTTTTCTTTTCAGCTACATGCGATCCAAAGGATGTCCCAGGGTGCGGGCCCCCTGCCCCGCCGCTGTGTCGCTGTGACACAACCTGCTGCAACCGGGCTGTGGCAGAATGGGTTCCGTGCGGCCGCCAGTGCTCATCTCGCTCGTATTTGCCGGCCTGTTGAGCGCTCAGATTCCCGCGGACGAAGATTTCCACGTCTATCGCGATGCCCCGCGGCTCCTGCTGACGCCCCAACGGCTCAGGCTCGTGCAGCGCGAACGCGAGCGTCAATCTCCCCGCTGGGAACAATTCGACGGCTTGATCTCCGGCGGAGCTGCGATGGCCGAGCCCGGCTTCGCGTGGGCGTTGTACTACCAGGTGACGCGCCAGGCGGCCGCTGCGAAACGAGCCATCGATTGGGCACTGGCAGCGGACTCCACCGATCTCCGCCAGCTCGCACTGGTGTTCGATTGGTGCAGTGCGGCCATGACCGAAGCGCAGTCCGCCGGCCTGGCGGCCAAAATCCAGCGTGGACTCGCCGGGCCCGCCAATGCCGTATCGGGCAACCAGGTTCGCGGCCAAAGCGCGCGCGTGCTGGCCGTGATCGCCTTAGCCGACCGCCTGCCGGACCAGGGCGATTCGATCCTGCGCGATGTGATCCAGAAATGGTGGCGCGGGCAGATCGTCCCGCAGCTGGCCACCGGCCGCCCCGCTTTACCGCGGGAGCAACGCTACGCCCTCTATGAGATGCTCCACGCCGTGCGCGACAACCTTCGGATCGATCTCCGCGAGCAGGCGTCCGGCTACTTCCAGGAGCTTCCGGTCGCTCACCTGGCCGGGCACTATCCCGCTCCTTTTGCCGCACCCGAAAATGAATTTCTCATTCCCGCGTTCCTGCGCGATGGCCCTCCCGACCCGGCGGAAGCAGCCATGTCGCGCGCCGCGGGCCTCGCCATGGTCGCCTACGATACCAACGCTCTCGACAGCCAGTTGCTCCAAGGCTGGCTGATGCGCGACCGCTTTGTCATGCGAGGCAGCCTGGGCGCGGTGTACGAGTTTCTGTGGGCCAACCCCTATCAGCCGGGACTGAACTACGATCACGTTCCTCTGGTGTTCCACGAAGCTCATACCGGCGAAGTCTTCGCCCGCACCAGCTGGGACGAGGACGCCACGTGGATCGGCTATTTCGAGGGACGGCTGCAATTGTTTCAGAACGGACGCCTGCAAACCCTGCGGGCCGGGGCAGCCTTTCAACCAGTTCAGGTGGGAGCGGCCACCATCGCCAGCGCACCGGCGCCCGATACCGCCCGGTTCCGCGTGAAAAACGAAACCCTGTTCGTCCTGGGCCTGGCCCCACGATCCGAGTACGCTGTGGAAATCGACGATCAGGAGCTGGAGCTTCTGGAAACCGACGCTGGCGGCACGCTCCTGGTGCCTACTTCCGGCGGCGCGGATGCGGGCGTTCGGATCCACCTGCGGGGTCCCGCTGCGAATGCGATAAAATGATTGCGTGAGCGATATTCCAGGCGCAGGCTTTCCTCTGACACCGGTCCCCTCCCCCACTCCCTTGGCGACCCCGTCGGTACGCCCTTCGTCGTCCAAGTGGTTTTCGGCCATTCTGTTGGCCTGGCTGATCCCGGGAGCGGGGCACGTGATGCTGAAGCGCCCCGGCCGCGGAGCCCTGATCGCCCTGTCGGTCACCGTAATGTACCTGCTGGGGTTGATGATGCGGGGCGCGCTGTTCTCGCCCCAATCCGGCGATCTTCTCACCACCGTGATCTACTACGGCGGCTTCTTTGGGAACCTGATGTCGGGCATCCTGTATTTCCTGACCGTTTGGTTAGGCTACGCCCAGCCGGATGTCGCCGGGCACGTGCATGATTACGGCACCAAGTTTCTGGTCGGGGCAGGGCTACTGAACCTCCTGGCCATGGTGGACGCCTTTGAAATCGCCACCGGGAGGAAGGACTAATGCCCAAGGTAAACCTCTCACATTTCGAGACTTCCATCCTGTTTGCGCTGGTGACCTCGGTGATTCTGGGAATTGTCACCAAACGCACCGATCGGGAACGGTTTCGCTACGCCGTGTACTGCTTTGTGTGCTTCGTGGGAGCCCTGTTTGGCCTCAGCTGGCTGATGTACCTGGGTCACGGCTAAGCGCTGATTTTCCTGAAACTCCAGCACCTGGGCTGCGTCCCATTAAAGAGAGTTATACTCGAAACTGAAAGGAGTCCCCATGCGTCGTTTGCTAGGACTCGCCATCATCGTCACTTTCTCCCTGGCCCCTTTCTCCGGCTTTGCCGCTGACACCAAGTCAACGGATCAGCCCAATAACCAGAGCAAAAAAGAAGAGAAGAAGAAGAACAAGAAGAAAGACCCCGACGAGATCGGCAATCGCGATGTCGCCAAGGGTGCGAACTTCTACTCGCTGGAGAAAGAAATCGCTCTGGGCAAGCAGCTGGCCCAGGAAGTGGAGCACCAGGCCAAGATCATCGACGATCCGATCATTGCGGAGTACGTGAATCGCGTGGGGCAGAACATCGTCCGCAACTCCGATGCCAAGGTTCCTTTCACCATCAAAGTTCTGGAAGACGAATCGGTCAACGCGTTCGCGCTGCCGGGGGGCTTCTTCTTCGTGAACACCGGCCTCATCCTGAAAGCCGAAAACGAAGCGGAGCTGGCGGGCGTGATGGCGCATGAAATCGCCCACGTCGCGGCTCGCCACGGTACGCGCCAGGCCACCAAGGCTGAGCTCGCGAACTACATGACCATTCCGCTGATCTTCATGGGCGGCTGGGCCGGATACGGCATCCGCCAGGCGGCCGGCGTCCTGGTTCCCATGGGCCTGCTGAAGTTCTCCCGCGGCTACGAATCCGAAGCCGACATGCTGGGACTGCAGTATATGTACAAGACCGGCTACGATCCGGGCTCATTTGTGGACTTCTTCGAGAAGATCCAGGCGCTCGAAAAGAAAAAGCGGGGATCCGTTTCTGAACTTTTCTCCAGCCATCCCATGACCGACGATCGCATCCAGGCCGCCCAAAAGAATATCCAGGACAATCTGGAAGCGCGCCCGGAATACGTGGTGAACACATCCGAGTTCAACGAAGTGAAGGCCCGGCTGGGCATGATCGAGAACCGCCGCAAAGTGGACGACAAGGATCCCACCAAGCCGCAGCTTCGCAAGAAGCCCGGCACCGGCGGCGACGACAAGGACAGCAAGGGCGATGAGGACGAGCGCCCGACGCTCAAGCGCCGCTAAGATACTACCGAACAGGTGTGAAGAGCCCGCGGGAAGCCGCGGGCTTTTTCTTTTGACGGAATCCGTCCTGCTGCCTGTCGCTCTTACAAGGGCAAATCCGGGGCAAATCCGGGGCAACGACCACTTACTCCGCGGCAAATCCGGAAGAAAATCCGGAAAATCCGGGACAACGATCCCTTATGCCGAGTTCACTGGAAGAATGAACCTTGAGCGGAGTCGGCGCGTTGCTTGGGGGGCCGTCCCGCCTTGCCGCGCCGCAACCTTCGGTTCAGCTCTTTTTCCAGGCGCTCGACCAGGGACGGACCTAATGGGCAACCGCTGAGAGTTGCCTCCTGAAGCTCCACCCGCGTGACCTCATCTTCGCTTCCATCCGCCAGCATGCCGATCCATTCTGACGCACTCCAATGTTGACTCCACGGACCGAGGTCGAGCCATCTGGGAACCACGGCGGCACCCACGCGAGCTGCCGCGCTGGACCATGGGTAATCCACTGCCGCCAAGGTCATGCCCGCTCGAACGGGGTTACGTTCGACGTAGGCAAGCGCCCGCCAACAGTGCGTCGGCTCCATGGCGACAGAGTGGTACCGAGCCTGCCAAAGGTGGCCTGAGGCCCGCCGGCGGACATTGATGAAGCGGGCGTAATCGGATTCAAGCCTGCCCAGTACCTTGGCGGCCGCGCCCTCGTGCGGGGGAACTGCAACCAGATGGAAGTGATTCGACATCAGGCAGTACCCCCATATGGACAGCCCATATTGCAGGGCATAGCCGGCTAATAAATCCAGGAACACGGCCCGGTCCTGATCGCAGTCGAATACCTTTGCTCGCCCGTTCCCCCGCTGGGTAATGTGGTGTGGCAAACCCGGCACGATGATTCGCTTGCCCCTCGGCATACGCGGATGTAGTGTGCAACAAGAAGGAAATGTCTCTAGCGAATTGGAGGAAGGGGTCGTTGTCCCCGATTCCCCGATTCCCCCGATTCCCCCGATTCCCCCCGATTCCCCCCCTGCTGCCTGCCGCTCTTACAATGTCGACGTGCACGCCGGGCAGCGCTTGGCCTGCAATGGAATCTTGGTGAAGCACTGCGGGCAATCCTTGGTGGGGGGCGCGGCTGCCGGAGGGGGCGCAGGCATCATACGATTCACCTGCTTCACAATCAGAAAAATCACAAACGCCACGATCAGGAACTGGATCAGCGCATTGATGAACAGGCCGTAGTTGAGCGTCGGGGCTGCGGCGGCTTTGGCCGCGGCCACGGTGGGATAACTTTGGCCGTTCAGGCTGACGAACAGATTCGAAAAATCCATCTTTCCGGCCACCAGTCCGATCACCGGCATCAACACGTCGTCCACCAGCGAAGTCACGATCTTGCCGAAGGCCGCGCCGATGATCACGCCGACAGCCAGATCCATCACGTTTCCCCGCATCACGAACTTCTTGAATTCGCCGAACATATTCATCCTCCTGCTCGGATCAGTGTACCTTGTTAAACTGGTCTGGGTATGGCCAAGCCGGACTTGATCATGGTCGTCTGCCCCTGCTGCCAGGCTGAGCTGCACATCGACCCGGCTACCTCCGCCGTGATCCGGCACAAAGCCCACGAGAAGCCCGCCACGTTTTCCGACATGGAGGCCGCCGTCAGCCGCTTCAAGACCGAAGCCGAACGGCGCGAGGACGCCTTCAAGAAATCCGTCGCGGACCATAAGGTGCATCACGACGTGCTCAGCAAGAAGTTCGATGAGATGCTGAAGCTGGCCAAAGAGAATCCGGACGAACCGCCGCCCAAGCGGGATATCGACTTTGACTAGGCCGAAGACCGCCGCGGAGCGCCAGGCCCGCCTTAAGAAGATCCTGGCGATTCTCGACCAGATGTATCCCGGCGTCACCTGCGCGCTGCATCATTCCAGCCCTTGGGAGCTTCTGGTGGCAACCATCCTCTCGGCGCAGTGCACCGACAAGCGCGTCAACATGGTCACGCCCGGCCTGTTCCGGAAATATCCCACCATCCGGGACTTCGCCGGCGCCCGGCAGGAAGAACTCGCTCAGGACATCCGCTCCACCGGATTCTTCAATAACAAGGCGAAGTCGGTGATCGGCGCCGCCCGCAAGATTCTTTCCGACTTCGGAGGCGAGGTCCCGCGCGATATCGACCGGCTTCTGACCGTGCCCGGCGCCGCGCGCAAGACCGCGAACGTGGTCCTAGGCACCGCTTTTGGAATTGCATCCGGGGTGGTGGTGGATACACATGTCCAGCGCATCGCGCGGCGGCTGGATCTGACCAAGGCGACCGATCCGGTCAAGATCGAAAAGGATCTGGTCAGGATTCTTCCCAAAGAACGCTGGATTCTGTTCTCGCACCAGATCATCCATCACGGACGCGCGCTCTGCGTGGCCAGAAACCCGCGTTGCGCGGAATGCGCACTCGCGCCGCTGTGTTACGCAAAAGATAAGACGGTTTAGGCCGTATTCTTTGCGGGCGCGTTTTCTCCGGGCAGATGCAAACCCTTGTGGATGGCGTAGAGCGCCAGTTCCAGACGGTCGGAAACGCCCAGCTTGTCGAAAATGTTGTGCAGATGATTCTTCACCGTCTGCTCGCTGATGAACATCTTCTCGGCCATTTCCTTGTTCTTATAGCCTTGCGCCACCAGCGCGACAATCTCGCGCTCGCGCGCCGATAATGGGCTGCGTTCGCGGCCCTTGCCTCCGCCTGGCCCGCCGGCACCTTCCATACCCGTGGAAAACGTCCGCATCACGGCCGCCGTTGTGAGAGAATCCAGCCAGATTTCGCCGGAATGCACCTTGCGGATGCTCTTGACGATCAAGTCGGGAGCCGTCTGCTTGAGCACGATGCCGCTGCAACCCAGCTTCATGGCCTGCACGAACTCGTTCTTGTCCTCGGAAGCCGTTAGAATGATGACGCGCGTACGCTTGTTGGTCTGCTGCAAAGCCTGCAGGGCGGACAAGCCGTCCAAGTTAGGCATGCGCAGGTCCAGCAGGAGCACATCCGGGTCCAGCTCGTGGCACTTTTCCAGCACCTCGCGCCCGTCGCCAGCCTCGCCCACGACTTCAAAATCCTCCTCCAGCTGGAGAAGTTTTTTCAGCCCGTCGCGAACGATGGGATGGTCGTCGGCCAGAAGGATCCGCACCGTGGCCTTCTTCTTTTCTTTGATGTCCGCGCTGTGGTTCACAGGCTCCGTTGCAGTTTCCATGGTTGTTGCCTCTTGGTCTCCGTCCCGATAATAAGCGGTTCTAGTACTCTCCACAATTCAGAGGCCCATAAAGATTGGGCCAGAGATCTTACCTAATTCCGTGGTAAGGTCACCTTACGACCGGAGGGGTATAGGCAGGGAAAAGGCAGCCACAATGGAAGAAAAACGACACAAACTCGGTGTATTGCCGGGCAGAGAGACTCCGTCCCGGGCGCCCATTTGGGTATAAACAACTGATTCCATTGGCAACCGCTGATCCTCCGAAAAGCAGGGCCTTATTTGTATTGTCAGGGCCAGCTTCTCCTCCAAGAAGGGCGCGGACATAGTAAGAATAGCATATCTAGGACCTCTCGGGACCCAAGTACCTCGCTATTTCTTATCGCCCACAAAGCCGTGGCGCAAGAGGAAGCCGGTGTCGATTCTGCCCGCCACGAACTCCGGATGCTGGAGAATTCGTTGATGCAGCGGGATAGAGGTGTAGATTCCCTCGACGACGAACATCCCCAGGGCGCGCTGCATGCGCGCGATGGCTTCGGCGCGGTCGGAGCCGTAGGCGATCAGCTTGGCCACCAGCGAGTCGTAGTAGGGCGAGATCACCCCATCCTGATAGGCGGCCGTGTCCACGCGAATGCCGGCGCCTCCGGGAAGATTCAAGCCGGTGATGGTTCCCGGCGAGGGCACAAACGTCTGAGGATGCTCGGCGTTAATGCGGCACTCGATGGCGTGACCGCGGACTTCGACCGGGCGGGTCATGATCTCAGCAAGCCTTTTACCGCCGGCCACCAGAATCTGACTCTTCACCAGATCCACGCCGGTCACCATCTCGCTCACCGGATGCTCCACCTGGATGCGCGCGTTGACCTCGATGAAATACAGCTTGCCGGCCGCATCCATAAGAAATTCCACCGTGCCTGCATTGGTGTATCCGGCCACCTTGAGCGCGGCGCGCAAGCGGTCTGAGGTGCACTGGCGCAGCTCCGGTGTCATGGCTGTCGAAGGCGACTCTTCGATCAGCTTCTGATGCCGCCTCTGGATGGAGCATTCGCGTTCGCCCAGGATCTCGACCTCCCCGTGCTGGTCCGCCAGGATCTGGAATTCGATGTGACGCGGATTTTCGACCAGCTTCTCCATGTACAGGTCGCCGCAGGAGAAGGCCGCGGCCGCCTCGGCTTGCGCCTGGGCCATCATGGGCGCTAACTCATCCTGTTGCCGGACCACCCGCATGCCCCGCCCGCCGCCGCCCGCCGTCGCTTTGAGCATGACCGGATATCCGATCCGTTCCGCGGTTTCGACGGCTTCTTCCAGGCTCTTGAGCAGGCCCGCGGAGCCGGGCAGAATCGGCACGCCGTTTTCTTCCATCACCGCGCGGGCCACCTGCTTGAGGCCCATGCTGCGGATCACCGCCGACGGCGGTCCGATGAATTTCAGGCCGCTGGTTTCGCACACTTCCGCGAAACTGGCGTTTTCCGATAGAAATCCGTAGCCCGGATGCACCGCGTCGCAATTGGTGATTTCGGCCGCGCTCATCACGGCGGGAATGTCCAGATAGCTGCGGGCGCTGCGGGCCGGCCCCACGCAGATGGCTTCATCGGCGAAGCGCGTGTGCAGGCTATGGCGGTCCGCTTCCGAGTAGATCGCCACGGTGCGAATCCCCAGGTCCTTGCAGGCGCAGATCACGCGCACGGCGATTTCCCCGCGGTTGGCGATCAGGATTTTTTGAAACATATTTGAAAAGTCCGGATGTCAGCGCGGCCGGATGGAGAACAGCGCTTCTCCATACTCCACCGGACGCCCGTTCTCCACCAGCTTGGCGGCCACCACGCCGGCGATTTCCGCCTCGATCTCATTCATCAGTTTCATGGATTCGATGATGCACAGCACCTGGCCGGGCTCCACTGTATCGCCCACGTTGACGAAAGGCGGAGCGCCCGGAGAAGACGCGTCATAATACGTGCCTACGATGGGAGACTTCACCAGCTCTGTGCCGGCATCCGCGGCGGCCTGTGGAGTTGCATGCGCCGTACCTAGTCCGGTTGCCGCTGCCGCAGTTCCAGAGGACGCGGGTGAAGCAACTATTTCCTGGGGCTGGCTGCCGGATGACGGCGAAACTACATACTCGGGAGTCTCCCCGGCCTTCCGGATGCGAATCCGCGTGCCGTCCTGTTCCAGCTCCAGCTCACCCACGCCGCTGGAATTGAACAGGTCCAGCAACTCTTTGATTTCCTCGATGGTCATTACAGGTGGACAAACTCCTTGGTGGTGGGGGTCAGGACTTCGCAGCCGTTGACGGTAACCAGCACAGTATCTTCAATTCGAATGCCCCCCAAGCCTTCGATGTACGCACCGGGTTCAATTGTAATCGCCATCCCGGCCGCCAGCCTGGTCGGGTCCTTTTTCCCGATCCGGGGGCCTTCATGAATTTCCAGACCCAGCCCGTGGCCGGTGGAATGGACGAAATGACGGTCCAATGCATGACGTTTTAGCACTT
This sequence comes from Bryobacteraceae bacterium, assembly GCA_035469225.1. Lineage (GTDB taxonomy): Bacteria > Acidobacteriota > Terriglobia > Bryobacterales > Bryobacteraceae > Palsa-187. The sequence continues at coordinate 16,260 of DATIRX010000011.1, read as the reverse complement.
CCCGGGCGGCTGCGTCCACTCGCGCCGCGGTGACCCCCGGCCGCACGCAGTCGATCGCAGCCAGTTGGGCTTCCAGGACCGCGCCATACAGGGCCCGGATCCGTTTGTTGGGAAAGCCCAGAAACGCCATCCGGGTCATGTCGCTCATGTAGCCGTCCAGGCAGGCTCCCATGTCGATCAGGAGCAGATCGTTTTCTTCCAGCCGGCGGCTGGTGGGCGAAGCATGGGGAAGCGCGGTGCGCGCGCCGGAGGCAACAATCGTGTCGAAAGCCGGCTTTTCGGCGCCAAAGATGCGCATCTGGTAATCCAGCTCGGCGGCCACGTCGCGCTCGCGCATGCCCAGGCGAACGCGCCGCAGCGTGCGCGCGTAGGCTTCCGAATTCACCAGCACGCTTCTGCGGATCTGATCGATCTCTTCCGGCGACTTGATCATCCGCAGGTTTTCCACAACCCCGGGAACCGGCTGCAGCGAGGCGCCCGATGGCAGCAGGTCCATCAGTTTCTGGTGCTGAACCAGGTTCAGCCAGGCGGGCTCGAATCCGATTTTCTTCAGCTTCTTGCGCTTCACAATGGCGGCCAGGGCCTCCATCAAAGCTTTCTTGGCGATGTGGACCTTGCAGGTAATGGTCTGGGAGGCTTCGAGCGCGTAGCGGGGGTCGGTGAAGAAGTGCGTTTCGGAAGGCGTGACCAGAGCCAGCCCGTTGCTGCCCGCGTAACCCGTCAGATACCGAAGGTTTGCGGGGGAGCTGACCAGAAGAGCATCGGCCTTAAGCCCGGCCAGCGCCGTCTGGACGCTCCGGCGCCGCTGTTCGAGTTCGGTCAAGCTCCTATTTTAGCAGCCGCGGCATTCACTGGGACACACGCAAATGCATGCAATTTACATCCATCGGCTTCATTTGCGGACGTCCGGCAGCTCGATGAGCTGGGCGGATCCGTTTCGAATCGCCTGCCATGGCAGAAACCGATCGAAACTAACGACGCGTTGTTTGCGTCGCGCGGCTAAGCCGAGCAAATACGCATCCGTCACTTGCCGGGAGCTGGTGATATAGGCACTATCGAAGAGCGATGGGTCAGAGAGTGAAACATCATCCATCCAGAATTCATGAACCTGGCGATAAGCTGCCTTCAAGGCACGCAGGACTTGAATTGCCTCAGCGGGTGAACGCTGCCCGCTAGGATAGGCAGGCTGCGAAAGCACCCGGACCATGCCGTTTTCCGTAATCGAACATGTGGCCCAGCCCTTGGTAGCGTGAGCCGCGAACCAGCGGTGGATCGGATCATGGTGCACATGATCACGATCGACCAGCGCGATCAACACATTCACATCCAGCAGTGCTGCCACGTCAATCTTCGGATTCCAGAAGGTCTTTTACCATCTGCGAAGTGACCGGACGAGCTCCCGGTTTACGCGGGAGAAGAGGGATGCCGTTACGAACATCGAGCGCCGGCACCGAGGGCTGGAGACCCTTACGGGCCAGCTCGGAAAGAACGCTCCCCAGACTCTGAGAGCGCTCCTTCGCCAAATCTTTTGCCGCTCGGAGAATATCTTCATCCAGATCGAGGGTGGTTCTCACGGGATTATTTTAGATGTTTTGATGTTTTGATGTCAAGATGAGACGTATTGACAGCTTTCGATGGCGGGCATACCCTGGATAGGCGAACAAAAAGCGAATTAATATGGCTGCTGCTCTCCCTCTTGGCTGGCGTCATTTTGAACCTCTGGATACTCTCCCTGCGGCGGGGTGCGACTTTCCGCGCGGCAGGATCTCTGAAATCGTCGGCGCGCGCTCCAGCGGGCGCACTCGGGTTTTGCATGCGCTGCTGGCGGCCTCCACGGGCCACGGCGAGTTCGCGGCGCTGGTGGATACCAAAGATGCCTTCGATGCCTGCTCGGCCGCAGCCGCGGGAGTGGAGTTGTCCAAGCTGGTCTGGATCCGCTGTAGCGGCAATGCCGAACACGCTTTGCGCGCGGCCGATCTGCTGATTCATGCGGGCGGGTTCGGCGTGGTCGCTCTGGATCTGGCTGAGGTCGCCCCGGCCGCGCTGAACCGCATTCCTCCCACTGCCTGGTTCCGCTTTCGTCGAGCCGTGGAATCGGCACCCACCATCCTGGCAGTGATCGCCGACCAGCCTCTGGCGAAATCGTGCTCGGCGATGACCGTGAAGCTGCCGCCCCGGCGCGCAGTGTTCACCGGACACACGCCCTTCCTACTGTTACGTGATGCGGTCTAGCCATGTTTGCGTGCATTCATGGGCCGGACGCGGCCCGGCTGGCGGATTCCTTTTCTCCATTTGTGGAGTTGGTGGACGAACGCACCGCCGTGTTCTCCATCACGCCGCGGCAAGTGGGCCGATTGAAGGGCGCTCAAGCGGCTGTGGCTGCCACCATCGAGGCCGCGATCCTGGCGGCGCGCAATCTGCCCGGCTATACCTTCCTCCCTCCCGGCGAAGAAGCGCGTGTGCTGGGCGCGCTGCTCATCGATGCGCTGCCGCCCGATCCCGAACTCTTTGAAACATTCGATGTGTGGGGCATCCGCTCTCTGGAAGATCTGGCCCGCCTTCCGGAAAACGATCTGGCGGCGCGATTGGGCGAGCGTGGATTATTTCTCCAAAAATTAGCCCGCGGGGCATTTGAGCGGCCTATACGGCCGCAACTTGCGGCGCCGGTCTACGAAGAATTCGCCGATCTGGAGCATCCCATCCAGCTGCGCGAGCCTCTGCTGTTCCTGATCGCGCAGTTTCTGCACAATCTGACCGAACGCCTGAAATCGCAATCGCTGGCGGTTGCTGCAATTGACCTCACATTTAACGGCAAAGAAAAGAGGCGGAGCCTCCTTCCGTTTCCTACACGCGATGTGAAGCTGCTGCTGAAGTTGGTGGAGCATTCCCTCGAACGCCAGCCTCCGGAAGAGCCGGTCGCCAAGGTGCGTCTGGAATTGATCCCCACCCAGCCCCGCCGCATCCAGCATGGATTGTTCACGCCGGCTGGACCCGAGCCCGAAAAACTCGAACTGACGCTGGGCAAGATCCGCGCCCTGGTGGGGGAAAAGAACGTCGGCTACCCGGAGCTGTTCGATACACACCGGCCCGGTTTTGGGCGACCGGTGGGAGAACTGCTTCCTTTTCGATACTTTCGGCCGCCGCTCGAAGCGCGCATCACCGCAACCCGCCTGTGGACGCGGATGTTCCAGGGCCAGATCCTCAAAATCGGCGGACCCTGGCGATCGAGCGGCGATTGGTGGCAACCGGATCCTCTTATCGCGCACAACGCAGCGGGGCGCGATCTTTTGAGCGCAGAGGCGAGCGCGCCCCACGCTGTGCGCTCTTGGAATCGCGACGAATACGATCTGGCTCTGAGCGACGGCGCGCTGTATCGGCTGTACCTGGATCGGCAATCGAAGAACTGGTTCGTGGAGGGAGTTTATGACTAGCTTTGTGGACTTCCATACACGCTCGGCCTTCAGTTTCCTGGAGGCCGCTTCCCTGCCCGAGGATTTAGTGCAGCGCGCGGCCGACCTGGGCCATTCCGCCATGGCACTGATGGACCGCGACAATCTATGCGGCGCGCCGCGCTTCTACATGGCTGCGAAAAAGCTAGGCGCCAAAGCGCACATCGGCGCGGAAATCAGCGGCGAAGACGGCGACCTCTATCCGCTGCTGGTCGAAAATCGCACCGGCTATCAGAACCTGTGCCGTCTGATCACCTCCATGAAGCTGCGTTCGCCAAAGGGAGAAGCCGCCGCCTCGCAGGAAGAGCTGTATCGATTCTCCAGCGGGCTGGTGTGCCTGACCGGCGAAGGCTCGCCCACTCGCCAACACTTTGACAAACTTGTGAGCTTGTTTGGTCGCGGCAACGTGTACGCCGAGCTTCAACGCCACTTCCATCGCGACCAGGAAGCGCGCAATCAGGCCGTGATCGAGCTGGCGCGATCCATGCAATTGCCGCTCTTGGCGACCAACGGAGTGCGCCAGGCAACTCTCCAGGAACGCGAATTGGCCGACGTGCTGACGGCGGTCCGCCACAAGACCACGGTCATGGCGGCGGGGCAGCTGTTGGCGCGCAACTCTGAACGCTATCTCAAATCGCCGCGGGTGATGGAAAAACTTTTCTCCGACGTTCCCGAGGCCATCGCCGAAACTGCCGAGCTGTCGGCGCGCCTCGATTTCACGCTGGCCAATCTGGGTTACGAATTCCCCAAATATCCCGTGGGACCGGGAGAAACCATGAACTCGTTCCTTCGGGAGCGGACTGATGAAGGGGCGCGCCAGCGCTACCGTCCGTATCACGAAAAAGCCCGCCGCCAGATTGAGCGCGAGCTGGCCCTGATCGAAAAACTCGACCTGGCCGGCTACTTCCTCATCGTCTGGGACCTGGTGGAGTTCTGCCGCCGCGAGAAAATCCTGGTGCAAGGAAGGGGTTCGGCCGCCAACAGCGCGGTGTGTTATTCGCTGGGGATCACGGCGGTGGATCCGGTGGCGATGGAGCTGCTGTTCGAGCGTTTTCTATCGGAAGAACGCGGCGAGATGCCCGACATCGATCTGGATCTGCCTTCCGGCGACCAGCGCGAGCGCGTGATCCAGTACGTGTACCAGCGCTACGGAGCCCGCGGAGCGGCCATGACCGCCAATGTCATCACCTATCGCGGGAAGTCCGCCGCGCGCGATGTGGGCAAAGCTCTGGGCTTTCCGGCGGAGGCGCTGGAGAAGCTCTCATCGCTGGTCGCGACCTGGGGCTGGCGCGATCCCGATGACACCGCGCAGCGGCAATTCCAGCAGGCCGGCTTCGATTTAAAAGATCCGCGCATTCAGAAATATCTGTCGCTGTACGTCGCCGCGCAGAATCTGCCCCGTCACCTGGGCCAGCATTCCGGCGGCATGGTGGTGTGCCAGGGCCAGCTCGATTCCGTCGTCCCGCTGGAACCCGCGACCATGCCGGGACGCGTCGTGATCGAGTGGGATAAAGACGATTGCGCCGATCTCGGTCTGATCAAGATCGACCTGCTGGGCCTGGGGATGATGGCGGTTCTGGAGGAATCCATCGAGCTCATTCGGGAACACTACCCCGAGCCTGTCGACCTGGCGCATCTGCCGCCGGACGATCCGAAAGTGTACGCGGCTTTGCAGAAGGCCGACACCATCGGCATGTTTCAGGTGGAAAGCCGGGCGCAGATGTCGTGCCTGCCGCGCCTCAAACCCAAGAAGTTTTACGACATCGTGGTGCAGGTGGCCATCATCCGCCCGGGGCCGATCGTCGGTAAGATGCTGCATCCTTACTTGAACCGCCGGCAGGGATATGAAGAAGCCGCCTGCCTGCATCCGTCGCTCGAACAAGTGTTGAAAAGAACTCTGGGCGTCCCTCTGTTCCAGGAACAGTTGCTCAGGATCGCCATGATCGCGGCGAATTTTACCGGCGGCGAGGCCGAGCAGCTCCGCCGCGCCATGGGATTCAAGCGCAGCGAGGCGCGCATGCGCGAAATCGAGATCAAGCTGCGCAGCGGCATGACAACCAACGGCATTCTGGGCGAGACGCAGGATCGCATCGTGCAATCCATCACGTCTTTCTCGCTATACGGATTTCCGGAATCGCACGCCGCCAGCTTCGCGCTGATTGCTTACGCCAGCGCCTATCTGAAGTGCCACTATCTGGCGGCATTCACCGCGGCCATGCTGAACAACCAGCCCATGGGCTTTTACCATCCTGCGACGCTGGTGAAAGACGCCCAGCGGCACGGATTGCATTTCCGGCCGGTGGACGTGCAGCAATCGCAGTGGAAATGCACGCTAGAGCCCAGGGGTCAGGGGCCAGGGGCCAGCGTCCGACTGGGATTGAATTATGTACGAGGATTTCGCCAGGAGACAGCGGAAGCAATTGTTGCAGAGCGACCATTTTCTTCGATTGTGGATCTAGCCGATCGCGTCCATGGCATCCGCAAACCCGAACTGCGGATGCTGGCCGAGGTGGGTGCCTTAAATTCCTTGATCTTTCCCGCGCACAACGCAGCAAGGCGCGAACGATCTTCTGAATCTGAGAGCGCGCCCTGCGCTGTGCGCTCAGGCGGGCATCGTCGCGATGCGTTGTGGGAAGCCGAGCGTGCGCTGCGTCCTGCCGGTCCGCTGTTTGAAATGCTGGAGGAAACTGGCCCCCGGCCCCTGGCCCCTGGCCCCTCTCCTTTGGCCCCTATGACTACTCCCGAGCGTATCCGCGCCGATTTCTTCGGCACGGGCGTGACCATCGGGCCGCATCCCATGCGTCTCTATCGCCACCATCTGCGAACACGCGGCGTAATCGCAGCAGAAGACCTGCAGCATATCCCGCACGGCCGTCTGGTGCGCGTGGCCGGGTGCGTGATCTGCCGCCAGCGTCCGGGCACCGCCAAGGGATTTATGTTCCTGAGCCTGGAAGATGAGACCGGTATCGCCAACGGCATCGTCGAGCCGGACCTGTTCGATGCCTATCGCGAGACGCTGGTCACCGCGCCTTACTTATTGGTAGAGGGGATCTTGCAAAACCAGCAGGGAGCCGTTTCCGTGAAGCTGAACCGCGCCGAAGCGATCGATTTCAAAGTGGCGGAAGTCCCGTCACACGATTTCAGATAGCCGCAAAATAGACGCAAATGTCTGATCACTGTCTTAGTCCAGAGAGCACTTTCATGCAGATACTGACTGCCGCGAGCACAGCCAAGATCCATGGCCAGATTGCACGATTTGCCCCCTCTTGAAGCTTCTGGTCATTTGCGGCCATACTTGTCAGGCTCAGCACCTGCGAGCTTGGGTCGCGGCGCGGGTAAGCCATGCAGCATCCCTTCGACGCTAATGTCTTCATCGATCTCCGGCCAGTGCACACCCTGTCCCCTCCCAATAAGCCGGAATTTCGCACGCTGCGCCGGTGTGGCCTCGGACAGGCGCCACGACCAGGCTAAAGGAACGCTGATCACCCGGCCGTCTGTAAGATGCGCGATGATTTCATCCTTAGTCACTCGCACGTCCTGAATGCGTGGACCATTACTAGCCGCAGTGCTCATGCCATGCCTCCACAATTGCCGGGGGCTGGAGCCAAAACTTGCAGGTATTGTCATCGCGTTCTACATGTACATGCAATGGCTCGTTGCAGTCGAAGCTCATGAAGAAAAACCTGTATGGCCCAGAAATATTAGGGATTCTCGGCACCTAAGCTGCTCCAACACGACTGGCACCCTCATATTGAGGATACCCTTCCCCCATACTTAAAGGATGTCCCCGGCCCGCGATATCGCCTTCCGTGTGCTCCAGCGCGTCCACGGCGGCGGCTACGCCACCGATCTGCTCCGCCGCGAATCGGGCGATCCGCGCGATCTCGCCCTGGCCGAAAGCATCGTACTCGGCTGCCTTCGTTATCAGTCGCAGCTGGATCACCTGATCGAAGTCTTCTCCGGCCGCAAGCAGCCCAAACTCGACGACGTCGTGCGTATCGCCCTTCGCATGGGCATCTTCCAACTGCGCTATCTCGACCGGATCCCGGCGCACGCCGCCGTGACCGAAAGCGTCGACCTGGTCAAGCAGGCCCACAAGCGCTCGGCCGCCGGATTCGTCAATGCTGTGCTGCGTAAAGTGACTCGCCGGCCGGTGAACTGGCCGGATCGGGCCACGCAGCTGAGTATTCCCGCCTGGATGCTGGAACGCTGGCAGCAGCAATATGGCGAGGAAGCCGCTGGGAAAATCGCCCGCGCCGCGCTCGAAGAACCCGAGGCCGCCATCCATCCCGACACTGGCCGCCAGCAGGATCCCGGCGCGCAGTCCATCGTTCCGCTGCTGGCGATCGAGCCGGGCATGACCGTACTCGATCTGTGCGCGGCGCCCGGGAACAAGACCGCCCAGGCTTTGGCGCTGGGCGCGCGCGTGGTCGCCTGCGACCGCTACCTGAAGCGCTTGAGGGACGTCCCCGCGGAGGCCCAACGCGTGGTCCTGGATGCCTCCACTGCGCTGCCCTTCAAGATGAAGTTCGACCGGATTCTGGTGGACGCCCCCTGCTCCGGCACAGGAACGCTGGCGCGGAATCCCGAGATCAAGTGGCGGCTGCGTCTGGCCGATCTGCCCCGTTTCACCCTGCTGCAGCGCGAGATCCTCCGGCGGGCGCTCGATCATCTGAAGCCGGGCGGACGGCTGGTCTACGCCACTTGCTCGCTCGAACGGGAAGAAAATGAAGACATTGTGGGTGGACTGCAAGTCTCCTCCACCCACCTTCGGCTGCCCGGCCGCGATCCCGGGGATGGCTTTTTCGCTGCCGTGATAACATGAGTTTCAACGGCTCATGGTTGAGATCCTGCCATCGATTCTTGCGGCGGATTTCGCCCGTCTAGGCGAGCAGATTGCTGCGCTTGAGACGGCGGGCTGCCGCATGCTCCACCTGGACGTGATGGACGGCCACTTTGTGCCCAACATCACCATCGGGCCGCCGGTGGTCGCGTCTTTGCGAAAGGCGACCCGCGCCGTTTTGGATGTCCATCTGATGATTGAAGATCCCGACCGGTACGCGCCGCTATTCATTGAAGCGGGCGCCGATCAAGTCTCGGTCCACCAGGAAGCCTGCATCCACCTGGATCGCACGCTGCGGATGATCCGGAGCGAGGGCGCCAAGGCCGGCGTAGTGATCAATCCCGCGACGCCGGTGGCCGCGCTGGAGGATGTTTTGGACGTCGCCGACTACGTTCTGGTGATGAGCGTGAACCCGGGGTTCGGCGGCCAGCAGTTCATTCCCCATGCTCTCGCCAAGGTTCGGGAGCTGGCAGCGCGCCGTAAGGAACGGGGATTGCAGTTCCCCATTGAGATCGATGGTGGCGTAAACACCCAAAACCTTGGGAAGATTATCGATGCCGGGGTGGAGTGGGTTGTGGCGGGGTCGTCTATTTTTCACACTGTGAATCCGCCGTCCGCCTTTGAGGAAATGCGCCGAATCGCATACAACGCCACCGCCGTTCGGGTATAGTCAAGAGGTTCTAATGCATTCTCCGAAACTGTCCTTCACAATTGCCGCGGCTCTAGCCGTCAGTTCCTGCGGGTTTAAGCACAAGAAATACGAAAACCCGATTACCGCGCAGACCCAGCAGCCGGACAAAGTCCTGTTCGACAAAGCCATTAAGGATATCGAGAAGGGCCGCTACGAAATTGCCCGCATCACGCTGAATACGCTCATCAACACGTACGAATCGAGCGAGTATCTGGCGAAGTCCCAGCTGGCCATTGCCGACGCCTGGTATCGCGAAGGCGGCGCACGCGGCCGCGCGCAGGCAGAAGCCGAGTACAAGAACTTCATCCTGTTCTATCCCACCATGCCGGAAGCCGCCGAATCGCAGGAAAAACTCTGCATGATTCATTACAAGCAGATGGACAAGCCGGATCGCGATCCCAACGAGGGGCTGCGGGCGGAGCAGGAATGCCGCCAGGTTCTGGTTCAGTTTCCCAATTCGAAGTTCGCGCCCGAAGTGGAGCAGCTTCTGCGCAACACGCAGGAAATTCTGGCCGATAGCGAGATGCGGGTGGGCGATTTTTATCACCGCCGCGGCAGCTATTCCTCCGCCGCGAACCGCCTGGGCGGAGTCGTCGATCAGTATCCGCTGTACAGCCGCGCGGATGAAGCGCTGTGGCTCGAAGGCGATTCCTATACCCGCCTGGGACCGCGTTTCCGACAGCAGGCCGGCGACACCTACTCCCGTCTGGTCCGCGATTATCCGCTGAGCGAGTTTGCGGACCAGGCCAAGACCCGGCTGAAGACGCTGGAGATGCCGATTCCGGCGTCGGATCCCGCGGCCGAAGCCCGCATGCGCTTCGAGAAGGAAAATCGCACCAGCACGGGCATGTTCCGCCGGCTCACGGGATTTATCCGCACCAGTCCCGATACCAGCGCAGCCGCGAAATCGGGTACGCCGCAGATGAATCCGCCGAAACAGAACATCCCCGTCACCGTGCCTGTGCCGGGCTCCCAGGCGGGCTTCCAGGGCGATGTTACGGTGGCTCCGGTGACGGATCCTTCGGCGCTGGAAAACAATCCGGACGCGCGTCAGCAGCCTGCGCCCGCTAAACCCAAGCCGTAACCCATGAGCACCATTCTGCTGGCGGACGACAGCCCGCACGCCCAGCGGATGGGTGAGCGTATTCTGCGCGAAGAGGGCTTCGAAGTATCCAGCGTCGCCGATGAGGCCGCGGCGCTGGCGCGTTTGGCCGAGGTCGATCCGGATCTGGTCATCGCCGACGTGTTTCTTCCCGGAGGCGGAGGCCTGGAGCTGTGCCGCCATATTAAGAACTCCCATCGGCATGTTCGCGTGATTCTGACCGCCGGCCTGCTGGAGCCTCTGGACGCCGACGAGGCTCGCAAAGCAGGCTGCGATGCGGTGCTGCGCAAGCCCTTTGAAGCTTCCGTGGTCATGGAAACCGTCCGGCCCTTGGTGCAGGAGGCCAGGCTGGCGCGCGGGCTGTTTTCCGAAGCTCTCTCATCCGCCGTCCCCGCGCCGGTTTCCGATGCGCCGGCAACCGCATCGGCAGCCCCGATCAGACCCGCTCCTCCCGATCCGGAGCGCATCCAGGCGGCCATCACCCTGGCGCTGGATGCGGCCCTGCCGAATCTGGTGCGTGAAATTACCGAGAAAGTTTTGGTAGCCTTAGGTCACTAAGCGCTCCAACATCTCTTATAAACATGCCTGATAACAGTTTTGACGTGGTATCGAAGATCGACCTGCCGGAAGTCAGCAACGCGGTGCAGCAGGCGCTGAAGGAAATCCAGCAGCGCTACGATTTGAAGAATTCGCATTCCAATGTCGAGCTTCAGGAAAAGGAAAACAAAATTTTCCTGCAAAGCGAAGACGAGTACAAACTGAAAGCCGTCATCGAGATCCTGGAGCAGAAGCTGGTGAAGCGCAAGGTGCCGCTCAAGGGCCTGGTCTACGGGACGGTGACTCCGGCCGGCGGGAACACCGTGCGGCAGGAGATCACCCTGCAACAGGGTATTCCGATCGAAAAGGCACGCGAGATCGTCAAGCTGATCAAAGACAGCAAGAAGAAGGTGCAGGCCTCGATTCAAGGCGACTTCCTGCGCATCGCCGGCAAGGATCGCGATACCTTGCAGGACGTCATGCAGCTGCTGCGTTCCTCCGATTTCGGAATCGACATGCAGTTCACCAATTACCGGACCAACTAAGATCTCGCATGCGCAACGGAGCCTGGCGCAGCCGGACTGGGTATGCAGGCTCAAGGTTTGACCTGCTGCGCCGGCCCTGTGCCTGCTAATCGATGCCCCGGAAGATTGAATCGCTCTTCTTGGAAGGTTCCGCCGGACGGCTGGAGGCCCTGCTGGAAGAACCGGAAGACGGCGAACCGCGGGAAGCCGCGCTGGTCTGCCATCCCCATCCCCAGCATGGCGGGACCATGCACAACAAGGTGGTCTACCGGATCGCGCGCGGTCTGCGAAGCAGCGGAGCAGTGGTGCTGCGATTCAACTATCGCGGCGTGAACCTGAGCGCGGGCGAATATGCCCACGGCGAAGGCGAGCTGGAAGATGCGCGCACCGCTCTGGCTTATCTGCGCGGGCGTTATCCCGCTCTGCCCTTCACCCTGGCGGGATTTTCCTTCGGATCACGCATTGTCCTGCGCCTGGGTTGCGAAGGAGTCGGCGCCCGGCGCGTGATCGCCGTAGGCTTCCCGACCGTGTATAACGATCGCGCCTATCTGGAAGACTGCACCCTGCCGCGGATATTCATTCAAAGCACCCACGATCAATACGGCCCCGTCTCCGATCTGGAGCCGCTGGTCGCCGGGTTGCCGGAACCCAAGAAACTGATCCTGGTGGAAGCCGGCGATCACTTCTTCGCCGGTGCACTGGATGCTCTCGAGCTCCAGGTCGCGGGCTTAGGGTGAAGGAGTGCTGCGGGAGCGGCAACGAGTGATGACTAGACGCCGGCGAGGCGCAGCTCGCGGCGCATACGGCGACTGGCCCGCTCCGCGATCAGGTCCGCGATCTTTCCGAGCAAGCCGGGAATGTCTTCCGGTTTAATCAGCAGAGATCTCTGATGACGCTCCGCGTGCGAAGGGGCGTCCTGATACGCGGTAATGAGCGCACTGGCGGGTTTGTAATCCATCATCCGTGCGTGGCCGAGTACTTTAAGACCGGCTTCCGGCGATTCCAGTTGCAAGTCGCTCAAAACCAGCTCGTACTCGCCTTCATCCAGCTTGCCCACAGCTTCGGCGGCCGTTGCGGCCACGCTGACTTTATAGCCGCTGGCCTCAAGAACAGTTTTGAGAGTAAGCCGGGAGGCTGGATCGCCGTCCACTAGCAGGACCCGCGCCAGCTCGTACTGGGAGATATGGAAAGCAGGAATCATCCAATTGCCATCTATAGTTTACCCCAGAAGCTCTATTTCGAATCCGTAGATTTTCTTAGTACTCTCATGGATCCAGGTAAGTTATTAATTCTGAGCGTCTTGGCGGAAAACCTGACGGAAAATGCGGTCCACGTGGGCCAGTTGCCGGTCTACGGAAAAAGCCGCTGCAATCTTTTCAATCGAAAGAAATGAAAGGACTTCCTTGTCGGACTGAATGGCGGAGCGAAAGCTGCCGCCGTTCTCCCAGGCCCGCATCGCGTGTGTTTGCACCAGTTTATAAGCGGCCTCCCGCAACATGCCGGCGGCCGCCAAATCCAGGAGTAACTGCCCCGAAAAGATCAGCCCCTGGGTAGATTCCAGATTATGGAGCATCCTCTCCGGATGAACCCGCATTCCGTCCACCAGCCACTGGGTCTTGGCCAGCAGATAATCCGTAAGGATCGCCGAATCAGCGAGAATGACACGCTCCACCGAGGAGTGGGAGATGTCGCGTTCGTGCCACAGCGCGACGTTTTCGAAGGCCGCCTGGGCGTTGGCCCGGACCACCCGCGCCAGCCCGCAGATCTGCTCGGAGACCACCGGATTGCGCTTGTGGGGCATGGCCGACGATCCCTTTTGCCCCTGGCCGAAGGGTTCCTCGGCCTCGCGAACCTCGGTTCGCTGCAGGTGGCGGATTTCGAGGGCAATCTTCTCCAGCGTGGCCGTGATCAGAGCCAGCGAAGACACCCAGGCCGCGTGCCGGTCGCGCGCGATCACCTGCGAGGAGATTGCCGCGGGCTTCAATCCCAGGCGAGTGCAGATCCGCTCTTCGGCGTCCGGTCCGATGTGTCCGAAGGTTCCCACGGCGCCGGAGATTTTTCCCACGCGCAGATCTTCGGCGGCCGCTTCCAGGCGTCCGGCGCCGCGGACCACTTCGTCATACCAGAGGGCTAATTTCAATCCGAAGGTGATGGGCTCGGCGTGGATGCCGTGCGTGCGCCCGATCTGCACCGTGTTCTTAAACTCATAGGCCCGGCGCTTGAGGATGCTGGCGAGTTCGCGCGCGCCTTCTATCAGGAGCTTAGACGCCTGCTTCAGCATCAGCGCCTGCGCAGTATCCACGACGTCGTTGGATGTGAGCCCGTAGTGCAGCCAGCGGGACGAGCCGGCATCGCCCGCAGCGGCCATCTTTTCGGCGACGGCTGTGGTGAACGCGATCACGTCATGCCGGGTTTCGCGCTCGATCTCATCGATGCGGGCAAGGTCGAACCCGGCGTGCGCGCGCAAAGCGCGAGCCGCTTCGGCGGGAACTTCACCCGATTCGGCCAATGCTTCGGCCGCCGCCAGCTCGACCGCGAGCCATTGATCAAACTTATTCTGTTCGCTGAAGATCCGGCCCATGGCGGGCCGCGTGTATCGATTAATCATGATTGTGATCGGGCGAGGCATGCCTCGCCCCTACTAGTAACAAAACGCTTCGATCAGCTTGCCGGGCTCAGCGATCAGCAGCCGGGTGAACAGGCTACGGCCGGCCAGAGCCTCCATCGCCGCCTGCCGAACCAGCTCCGGATGGTTGTTGTGCTCGCTTAAATGCCCCAGGATCAGAGTGGACGTGCGGCTGTCCAGATCTTCGCGCACAAACGAGCACGCGGCGTCATTGGATAAATGCCCCATGCGCCCCATGACCCGCTGTTTGACCGACCACGGATACGGTCCGACTTTCAGCATGTTCAGATCGTGATTGGATTCCAGCAGCAGCGCATCCGACCCGCGCAGCTGCATGCGCACCGAATCCGGCATGTAGCCGAGGTCGGTGACAATCGCGACTTTAATGCCCTCGGCGCGGAACGAGAATCCTACCGGATCCACCGCATCATGCGGAATCGTAAAGCTGGTAACCTCGAAATCGCCGATGGTGAAGCTGGCGCCGGCCTGAAAGAGTTCCAGATTTGGAACGCAGTCCCCCCAAGGAATAGCCGGGGCAGTGAGGCGGGAAACATACACCGGGATCTGGAATCCGTCGCGAGGTTTCGCTAAAACAGGCAGACCGGCCACGTGATCGCTGTGTTCGTGGGTGATCAGAATCGCGGTCAGAGACTGGGGAGGAACGCCGATCCGCTCCAGGCGCTCGAAGGTCTCTTTGCGGCTCAGTCCGGCGTCAATCAAGAGACGGGTCCGCTCGGTCGCCAGCAATGTGGCGTTCCCAGTACTAGAAGACGCGAGTACCCAGCCCTTAACTATGGAAGTCTCCCTAAGTTTGAATGATAACCCACTACAATGGTTTTATAGTTATGAAAGCTCGCGTTTACGTATCTTACAAGTCGACGGTGCTCGATCCACAAGGCCAGACGATTCAAAGCGCGCTGAACGGGCTAGGACACAAGACCATCAGCGCGGTGCGGCAGGGCAAGTTTTTCGACATCGAAATCCAGCCGGGCACGGCTCGGGAGCAGGCCGCGCAGGAGATGGACCAAGTGGCCCGGGACGTCCTGGCCAACCCCGTCATGGAAGACTATCGCGTGGAGATCCTGGACTAGAATCATGTGCGGCATTGTCGGATACATCGGACAACAGCAGGCTGTCCCCATCATTCTGGATGGACTGAAGAGGCTGGAGTACCGCGGCTACGATTCGGCCGGAATCGCCGTGCTGGATGCCGGCAACTGTCTGAACGTGCGGCGGGCGTCGGGCAAGCTCCGCAATCTGGAAGACGCGCTGCATCTGAGTCCGCTGGCGGGTCTGTATGGGATCGGCCATACGCGCTGGGCCACCCACGGCCGCCCCACCGAAGAGAACGCTCACCCGCATCGCGATTGCCACGGCGACATCGTCGTAGTCCACAACGGCATCGTGGAAAACTATCTGGCCCTGAAGCAGCAGCTGGTGGAGGAAGGCCATCGCTTTGTCACCGAGACCGATACGGAAGTGATCGCGCATCTGGTGGAAAAGCACTTCGACGGCAATCTGGAAAACGCCGTCCGCGACGCCGTGCGGGAGCTGACCGGCGTGTTCGCGTTAAGCGTGATCTCGCGCAAGGATCCGGATAAGATCGTGGCCGCGCGCTCGGGACCGCCCGTCGTCGTGGGCCTGGGCGACCACGAGTATTTCGTCGCATCGGACGTGCCGGCGATTTTGGGCTACACGCGCGACATGTTTTTCTTGGCCGACGGCGACATGGCCATCCTGACCCGCGACGGCGTACATCTGACGGACTTCCACGGGCGCCCGGTGAAGCGCCAGGTCTCGCACATTCTGTGGGACCCCATCATGGCGGAAAAGGGCGGCTACAAGCATTTCATGCTCAAGGAAATCTATGAGCAGCCGCGGGCGGTTCGGGACACGACCCTGGGCCGGGTGGGGCAGGAATCGGGACGGATCTTCCTGGACGAGATGGACATCTCGGCCAAGGAGTTCAAGGAATTCCGCCAGGTGCGCATTGTAGCCTGCGGAACCAGCTGGCATGCGGCGCTGGCCGGCAAGTTCATGATCGAGCGGCTGGCGCGAGTCCCTGTGGAAGTGGACTACGGCAGCGAGTTCCGTTATCGCGATCCTCTGGTAGGGAAAGACACGCTGACGGTGGTGATCTCGCAATCGGGAGAAACGGCCGACACTCTGGCCGCCCAGCGCGAAGCGAAAAGCAAAGGCTCGAAGACGCTGGCGATCTGCAACGTAGTCGGCTCCATGATCACGCGCGAGGCCTCCGGTACGCTGATCACGCACGCGGGTCCGGAAATCGGCGTGGCGTCCACCAAGGCGTTCACCTGCCAGCTGACGGCGCTGTTCCTGCTGGCAGTGTACCTGGGCCAGCGGCGCGAGACGCTGGACGAAGCCACCTCCATCCATTTAGTGGAGCGGCTGGTGCATCTGCCCGGCCAGATGGAAGAGATTTTGCGGCGCGACCATATCTATGACGATCTGGCCAAGGCCTTGTTCC
>DATIRX010000010.1:0-2556 GCA_035469225.1 Bryobacteraceae bacterium | reverse complement strand
TGTACCTCATCGCGGCTTAACCGGTCCGCCGCGCTGAAACTGTGGATGGAATCCATCACTTCGTCTTGCAGCCGTTTTAGCCGCTGGAAGTCGGTCTCCTGGGAAGTCAGCTTTTCCAGATGCTCCCGAACCAGCGCGCTGATGGACGTCCCCGTCTCCGCAGCCCGGATCCGCGCCTGGCGATACACCTCATCGGGCACAGAAACTGTGATGTTTTTCACAGTTTCACAGTACCACAAAGCGTTCTGTGCGGTCCATCTGTGAAGTTCACGCACACCTCAAGAGGCTCTAAATCACTAATAATAAACATGCAACCGTTCGGGCACCGGCGTGCGTCTAAGCCTTTTACGTATGCATAAGCTGTTGCTGACGGGGATTTTCGCAATCGTCCTCCCGGCAGGGTGCTTTCCGCTCCCCGACGAGCCCCCTGAGGAAGGCGGCCCCACCAACGTAAACACGCGCTTCATCGTCGAGAAGGTCAGCATCTCCGGACTCGGCAGCCCCAAGCTGAGCGATCCGCTGCGCACCGAGCTGGGCGAGATCGCCGGCCAGAATTTCGACCAGAGGTTGCTGGATCGCCTGGCGGACCGCATCAAGAACGAGCTGCATGTCCCCGAAGTCCGCATGCACGTGACCAAGGCCGATACGCCGGATCATGTGATCGTGACCTTCGAGATCGGCGCCGAGCGCGAAAAGCGCTTCGACCTGGATCTGGTCCGGTTCCTGTATCACTCCACGCAAGGATGGTCGGGACAGGGCCATGCGACGGTCAACATCCACAACAACGCCTTCAGCTTCGGTATGGTCAGCGACGGCGACCAGTTGAGCGAGCGTTACGCCGGCATCCAGGCGGGCTTCGAGCGGCGCCACGTGGGCACGGACCGGCTCCAGCTCCGGTTCGATTTTTCGAGCTATCACGAGCAGTGGAACCGGGCTTCGCTGCTGGTGGCAGCGCCCGGCGACATCTATCGGACGCGGACGCATTTTTCTCCCATGGCAACCGTGCTGCTTCTGGACTCTCTGGAGCTGAGCTTCGGTGCAGACCTCGCGCGATACCGGCTGACCTTGCCGGTAGCGAAAACCGAATCGTCCAACGCGGTGGTAACAACTCTGCGCTACCACCGGCGTTGGGGTTCGGCCAAAGACAAGGGAGAGCACGATATTCGCGCCTCCTATACCCTGCGCGCCGGAACTCACTTCCTGGAAGGCGATCCGGTGTTTTCGCGGCATCAGACCCAGGCACGCTACCGCTTCCGGCGCGGGCACCAGGACCTGGCCGTCGGATTTCTGGCGGGGACCATCTCGGGCCGCGCGCCGTTGTTCGAGCGCTTCGTGCTGGGCAATGCGGAAACCCTGCGCGGCTGGAACAAGTTCGATCTCGATCCGCTGGGCGCTTCGCATGTCGCGCACGGCTCCATCGATTACTCTTACCGCGGTTTCCTGGTCCTCTACGATACGGGAGCCGCCTGGGACCGGTCCGAGCAGCGGGAGCAGAAGCAATCGCTCGGTGTGGGTTGCAAGAAAGGCGGATTTCAGCTGGCGGTGGCCTTTCCGGTACGGACCGGAACCGTCAATCCGGTGTTTTACGCGGGGATGAATTTCTAGCGGCGGACCTTTTGAAAAAATGAAGCGCAGTCGCACCATTAAGCTGTGGTGGGTGATCGCGACGTTTCTCTCCGGGATGGCTTTTGCCATGTGGGCCGAGGAGTTGAGCCTCAGCACGCAGGAAGACCGCCTGGAGTTTGCCGCGCCGCGTCTGCACTTCCTGGCCGGAAAACCTCTGGAGCGCCTGCGCAATGCCGCCGAGGTGTCGTTCGCGTTCCGGGTCAGCCTGTTCTCCGGGAATCAAACCCACAAACTGAAGGAAAACACGGCCCGTTTCGTGGTGAGCTACGAGTTGTGGGAGGAGAAGTTTTCCGTGACGAAGCTGGCAACCCCCCGCAGAACGGCGCGCCATCTGGCGGATACGGCGGCGGAGGCCTGGTGCCTGCGGGAAATGTCGATGGACGTGACCGGGGTGGGCGCCAAGGAGCCGTTGTGGGCGCGCCTGGAAATCCGCGCCGAGGACAGCAAGGATGGCGGTTTGCCCTTCGGCCGCGGAAACATCACGGATTCCGGCATCAGTCTCACCAGCCTGATCGAAGTCTTCAGCCGTCCCCCGGCCGTGACGCAGACGCACTTTAATGTCGAGACAGGACCGGTCACGCTGGATGAGCTGCGGCACAGCCGGTAGCGCGATCTGGCCGTGATGAACCGGCGACAGGTATGAACAGGCTTCGGACGCGCCTGATTGTTGTCTTCCTTCTGGCCACGCTCCTGCCGCTCGGCCTGACGTTGTGGACCTCGCTCAGCCTCCTGGAGCACAGCCTGGAGTTAGCCCCGCTGCATGAGCTGGATGCGCTGTCCCAATCGCTCGAGAAGACCGGGCGCGAGCTGTATCAGCAGGCCCGGGAATCGCTCCGCCGGGACGCCGCCGACGGCCGCATCCAGGGCGTGGAGCTGAATCCCGCCGATGCGCAGGTGTTTCGGGAGCGCGGCCTGGATGAGGAATTCGTG
>DATIRX010000009.1:0-3741 GCA_035469225.1 Bryobacteraceae bacterium | reverse complement strand
CGCGCGATCCAAAGATCGTTCTACCCTTACGCGGTCTTTTTCCAGACCGTGCCGATCATCGCGATTGCCCCTCTCCTGGTGATCTGGTTTGGATACGGGATGAAAACGGTGATCGCTTCGGCGTTTATTGTGTCGATTTTTCCGGTGATCGCCAACACGCTCCAAGGATTGCTGTCGACCGATCCCGCGCTCCGGGACCTGTTCCGTTTGTACGGGGCGTCTCCCGCGGTCACGCTGGTGAAACTGGGATTTCCCGCGGCGCTGCCGCAGATTCTGACGGGACTGCGCGTCGCCTCGGGACTGGCCGTGATTGGCGCAATCGTGGGCGAATTTATCGGCGGAGCGGGCCTGGGATCGGTGGTGGACGTCGCCCGCACGCAGCAACGCGTGGACAAAGTCTTCGCGGCGGTGCTGCTGGCATCGGTGCTTGGGCTGCTATTGTTCGGGCTGATTAACCTGATCAGCGCCCTGACGCTGCGCCGCTGGCATGCGTCCGAGCAAGGGACAATATAAGAAATGACTCGAAGATGCTTTTGCGGCGCGTGCGCGGCGCTGCTGACAGCGTGCGGAAAACCTGCCAGGACGCGGCTCGCGTTGAACTGGAAGCCCGACCCGCAATTCGGCGGCTTCTATGCCGCGCCCTACCAGAAGCACGGCCTCGACGTCGAAATCCTGCCGGGCGGCGCAGGCACTCCGACTGTACAGATGATCGGCGCAGGATCGGCCGAGTTCGGGATTGTATCCGGCGACGAGCTGGTGATCGCGCGGGCCCGGGGAAACGACGTGGTCGCGCTCTTTGCCGTCTTTCAGAATTGTCCGCAGGGAATCATGGCGCATGCTTCACGGCATCTCGCCTCGATCGGAGACGTGGTGAAGGAAGGGACTCTGGCGATCCAGCGCGGTCTCCCCTATGCGCGCCTTCTCGAGAAGAAGTATGGCTTCGATCGTGTGAAAGTGGTCCCCTCGCCGGGCGGGGATATTTCCGCGTTCTTACGCGACGAGAAATTCGCGCAGCAATGTTTCGTGATGTCGGAGCCGTTACAGGCCCGGCATGCGGGTGTAGAGGTACAAGTGTTTCCCGTTGCCGATATTGGCTATAACCCGTATACGACGGTGCTGGCCACCAGCGGAGCGCAGCTCAAGGGCGATCCGGAGCGCGCCAGGTCCATGGTCGCGGCCGTGCGCGAGGGCTGGCGGGCGTATCTGAACAATCCGGAGCCCACGAATGGGAAGATGCACGATCTGAATCCGTCGATGGATGCCGCGGCGTTTGCCGAAGTCGCCGAGGCGCAGAAGTCGTTCATTGAATCGGGCCAGTTGGGCGGGATGACCTCCGAGCGCTGGACAACGCTCATCGGCCAGCTTGCGGAGTTGGGCGACATCCCCCAGGCGATTCCGGCGCAAGACTGCTTCCGCAATCTGTAATGCCGCTACCGGGGCGGAGCCGGGGGCGCCGCGAGCAATACGAAGTTGGCGCCGTCTCGCGTCGCGATACTGCTGAGCTGGGCCGGGCTGTTCACTCCGGTGGGCCGGAAGAGCTGCCTCGGAATTCCTGCCTGCAATTCGGGTCCGAGCGTGAGATCCACGGCCAGCACCCCGTTGGGAGCCAGGCCCGCAAGGCCCATAAAATAGAGTTCCTGGCCGTCTCCCCGCCAGACGATCCCTCCGAGAGCCGGTTCTTTGGACACCTGCAGTGGTTTGGCTGCGGGATTCTTCAGCGCCTTTACGTAAGTCGCAAAAGTTCCCGTCAGGTTGGAACTGTAGGCCAGGTACCGGCCGTCCGGTGAAAAGCGACCTCCACGGGCTCCAGGCTCGCTGACCAGCGCGACGGGTTTACGATCGCCTTCGAGCGGAAGCCCGTAAATGACGTCACCGGACCAGAAACAGAGTTGGCCATCCACCGACCAGTCGGTGATGAAGAAAGCCGAGCCGGGCGTGTGCTTATAGATCAGTTCCTCGCTGCCGGATCCGTCGGAAGCTTTTCGATGCACCTCGTTCTGGTTAGAAATGTAGGCGATCTGTTTCCCGTCGGGAGACCACACCGGCGATGCATGCGGCACCGCATCCGACGTAATCTGCGTTCCTTTGCCCGTGGCGGCGTCGAGCACCCAAACGTGAACCTTTCCTTGATCGTTTCGAATCACAGCGACCTGCGTACCGTCGGGCGAAAGCGCAGGCTGGCTATAGGAACCCAGTTCTCCCACGGTGCGGACCGCCTTCCCCTGGCGATCGACGAGAGTAATCAGACTGCGAGGCGCGACAGCAGGCGGCCGCCGCGCGGCCTGATGCTCCAAATAGCGCTTGGCCGTTCCATCGGCGGCGCCCTTCCTGATCGCCTCCGCGGCTTGGTCTGCCAGCGCTTTCTGCAGGACAGCCTCATCCTCGGCGCGGATGGCCGTGACCATGACTGCCAGGGCGCCCATCTCGTCGAACGATTCCTCGCCGAATTGCGCGCGCCTGGGCGGATTGCTGGGATTGCGCGGATTGCCGGCGGAATTGTCGTACGTCAGGCTGACGTCAATCCGCGTGCCCTTGGGCAGACCGAACGGTTCTTTGTAGTTGTAGGTCTCCTGCCAGTTGAAATCCCAGTCCGGGATCCAGATCAGAGGCTTGGTGGATCCATCCGGAAGCGTGGCCGTGGCCTTCATGTCTCGCGCCAGGTAATGCGCGTGCGCGATCGCAGAATACGCCTTGACGTCCACCGGCACGGTGAAGGAATCCCGAATCGTGTAGTTCTTCTCTCCGGGCGGAATGTCGATTCCGGAACCGAACCCGAACAATCCAGGAGCGCCCACGCCCATCAGTTTTCGCTCGGGCGCCTGATCGGTGAAATAGAGGCCCACCACGGCCTTCTCCGTCTCGGGTTTGCCGGTGAGGTGAAAATGCATTTGCAGCAGGAAATCCGACCCCTTGGGCAGCGCCATCGCCAGCCCCCCGGGGATGAACTGAGGCGTGCCGCCAACGGCCCATCCGCCCAACCCTCCCGAGCTTGCCTGGCCTGGCGTGACGCCGACGGTGCCCATGCCGCCGAATCCAGGCTTTCCATCCACGCCGTCGAGCCTGGCCGTGGACCCTCCGGCGACCCACGCAAACAAGGCGTGATGCGCGGCTTTGCGCGTGCTGGGACGGAACTCTACCGCACGCACCCATTTGTCTTCCTTCAGCCCGGTCGGGATCGCGAAATTGCGAAAGACGTCGGGGCCGCTCGCCGGCAGATCGAATCCAACGGGCATCTCCAGAATCAGATCGGGCTTACCCAGATGCCAGCCCTCGGCGAACTGCGGCAGCTTGGGCATCTTCGAAACATCGCCTTGCGGCATGCCCTGCTGGACCCAGTCGGCGATGGTGGCGATCTGCTGGTCGGTCAACCGGCGTTCGTCAGCAAATTCGCCGAAGTCGTGCGCGGCATGCCAGGGCGGCATGTAGCGCGCTTTGGTCACGGTGGCGACCAGCGAGCCGCGCTTCTTCACATCTTCATACGAGATGAGTGAAAAAGGAGCCGCCTCGCCCGGCCGGTGGCAAGTGACGCAGTTCTCATAGACAATCGGAGCGACGTTTTCGCTGAACGTGACTTTATCCGCCCCTGAAGCCAACGCTGCTGCCCCGAACAGGATCGCGATTGGTTTTTTCATCCCATCTCCTGAGTTGACTAGTGTAGATGATCTAGGTACAATTGTCGATATTCTAGGCTTCTATGTCAAGAGGATTTCAACACGGTATTGCACATGCCTAAACCATCCG
>DATIRX010000008.1:0-4328 GCA_035469225.1 Bryobacteraceae bacterium | reverse complement strand
AGCACGTGCCCGCCAGTCGTCTCGCCTTGCATCGCCATCTCCGCCTGGTTCTTGTAGACCTTGAGCATCTGCTCCAGGTTTTTGGTGGACAGATCTTCGCGGACCGGAATTCCCTTGGCGCGGGCGGCCGCCGTGGCCGTTTCGACCAGCATCTGCTGATGGCAGGAAATACAGGCGCGCTGCTCGTAGACACTGGACGCGGTGGATTGCAGGAGGGCGATGCTCTTTGCAACGGAGACCTTCGGATCCGATGTGCCTTGGGGCCTGGGATACGTACGATCGCGGGGCGTGTCGCCTTCCTGGGCGCCGCGCTCGCGCAAGAGCGCAATTTTCGCCGAGTCCTTGCGGTGCATCGCCCAGTCCAGCGCGCTCTCTCCGTCCTTGTCCCTGGCGTTAGGATCGGCGCCCTTGTCCAGCAACAGCCGCAGGATTTCGATGCTCGCCTCATCCGAGGAGGCAGCGGCCATCAGAGGCGTGCGGTCGTAGCGGGTCGCTGGCGTGTTAACGCCCGCGCCGGCCGCAATCCAACGCGCTATAAACTTGGAGTCGAAACGCACCGGAGCGATGCTGGTTTGGGCTTCGAACGTGGCGCCGTGCTCCAGCAGGTACTCGATGGTGGGCGCGTAATGACGGCCCTGGGCAGCGGTGGCGACGGTGAGGGCGGGCGAGCCTCCGCCGGGTTCGTTCAGATCGAGGCCCTGCTCGTGCAGAAACCGCACGACGCTCACGTCGCTAAATCGGGCCGCCTTGCGCAAGGCATTTTCACCCGAGCGATCCCGGGCTCTCAAGTCTGCGCCTTTGTCCAGCAGCAATTTCAGAACGGGCACGGTATTCGGGTAACCGGCGGCAATCAGAAGGGGTGTGCGGCCAAGATTTTTCGATACGGCATTGACATTTGCGCCGTGGTCCACCAGCAGCCTCACTTTGGCCAAATCGGGGATCGCCCACATGAGGGGAGTCGCACCGGCCTCATTGACCGCGTTCACGTTCGCGCCGAGCTTGACCAGGCGCTCAACTTCGGTCGCGCTGGATTGCTGCACAGCCTGAAACAAGGCTTGGTCGGGCGGAAGCGTTTGGGCCACGGCCGACGCGAGGCCGCCCGCAACCATCAGAAGCCGCCGCACTGTAGCCGAAAACATGCCGATCTCCAGGTATTGTATGTGCGGGTTCTGGAAAAGACAATGGCTGGCCGTCCGCCCTTGACACAGACGGCGCTCTTAGCGATTATGACGGCACATCCTTAGACTGCGGGAGTGTGTCATGACCGAGCGGGCAAGTGCCGAGACGATCACCGGCTTTTCAAGGCGAGCTTTCGTGGCGGCGGCCGCGGGGCTCGGCGGGTTGGCGCTCGCGCAAAGCCGGCCCGCGCGTGCAGCCATCGTCCAGACCGATTTTTCGACGCTGCCGCCTTACGGTAACGGCACGCTTCCGGCCGGGTTGCGCTCGCGCCAAATCGCCAACGTGAATGGGATGACCGTACACATCTTGGAGGCGGGTTACGAAACGCCGGGCCGGCCGGCAGTTCTGCTTCTGCATGGTTTCCCGGAGCTGGCCTATAGCTGGCGCAAGGTGATGCCGTCTCTGGCGGCGGCCGGCTATCACGTGATCGTCCCCGATCAGCGCGGTTACGGCCGCACCATCGGCTGGGACGATTCTTACGATGCCGATCCGGATCCGTTTCGTATTCTCAACATGACACGTGACGCCATCGCGCTGGTCTACGCACTGGGCCATCGCTCGGTCGCGATGGTGGCCGGGCACGACGCCGGCGCGCCGGTCGCCTCATGGTGCGCGCTTATCCGTCCCGATATTTTCCGCTCCATCACGATCATGAGCTCGCCCTTTGAAGGCGCACCCTCGATGCCTTTCAACACAGCCAACGGCGCGCCCCTGCCGGGCCCGGCGATCACGGATGACCAGCTGGATGCCGAGCTCGCCAAGCTCAACCCGCCGCGGAAATATTATCAGAACTATCAGCGCACCCGCGGCGCCAACGACGATATGCTGCATGCGCCGCAAGGACTGCGCGCGTTCTTTCGCGCCTATTACTTCTGCAAGAGCGCCGACTACAAAGGCAACGATCCCCATCCTCTGAAGGCGCGCACCGCCCCGGAGATGGCGCAAATTCCGACCTATTACGTGATGGAGAAGGACAAGGGTATGGCAGCGACTGTTGCGCCGTTCATGCCTCCGGCGGACTATATCGCGAAATGCAAATGGCTGACCGAAGCCGAGGTGGAGGTGTATGCGGCCGAATACGGCCGGACTGGCTTCACCGGAGCGCTGCAGGGTTATCGCGTGCGGCGGGGCTCGGACCCCAGAAGTGTCGCCGAGATGCAGACCTTCTCAGGCCGCACGATCGACGTGCCCTCTCAATTCATCGCGGGGAAAAGCGATTGGGGCGTCTATCAAACGCCCGGTGCGGTCGACAAGATGCGCACTAGTGCCTGCACGAAAATGGCCGGATTCCATCTTATCGATGGCGCCGGACATTGGGTGCAGCAGGAGCAGCCTGAACGGGTGAGCGCCCTGCTGGTTCAGTTCCTGCGCGATTACGCCAAACCCTGATCGCGCACGCGCTGCTTTAGCGCCCGCGGCCTTTGGCCTCTGGTTGGACCAGAGGACCCACCTCAACCTTCCCCTGCGTGTTGGCCAGCGTCCCGAGCTCGGCTGCCACGCCGCGCGCGATCGCCGCCGTCTCGCTGCCTGCCTGAAAGCACGTGAAATCCGGACGATCCCGCCATGCAAAGGGGCCGCACAGCCGTTTGCCCGCCGCGAGTGTGGCGTCGTGAACCACGTTGATCAGCCGCTCATAGTCGGGTGTGCCCTGCGAGTAGCCCGAGAAATTCCCGAGGTCTCCACTGGCGGCGAAGACCGCCGTCACGCCGGGGACTTTCGCGATCTCAGCCGCGTTCTGGATACCCTCGAGCGTCTCAATCATGACAATCAGCACGATGTTGTCGTTGATCGTGGCCCGGTAGCCGCCCGGAACGCCGCCCCACATGGCCCCGTCGAACGCCTGGCCGCCGCCATTGCTGCGTTTGCCGAGAGGAGGAAAATACGTCCAATTCCGCGCGGCGATGGCCTCTTCCACGGTATCGACGGTGGGTACGACAATGACCAGGGCACCCGCGTCGGCGGCGTGCTGGATCTCGCGTTCATCCGCGTAGGCGACGCGAACGCCCGGAACGGCCCGGGCGGTCGGACACGCGCGCCACATGCGCGCCACTTCTTCCCAGTCGCGCGCGTTGTGCTGCATTTCGGTCCAAATAAAGTCGTAGCCGGCATTGGCCATCGCGCAATACGTTTCCGGGTCCGTGGCGCTGAATAGCGTTCCGCCGGTCACTTTTCCGCCCTGCATCATCTTGAGCTTCACGGGATTCCAGATTTTCGATCCCGCGGGCGCGTTGAAAGCAGGTCCGTACTTCCAGGCGGCGGCGTCAAAGGGGCCGCTGTTCACGGCTCCGGGCGGCGCCGTTCGGATCGCTCCGCTGTCCTTACCCTCGGGAGCGGCCAGCGGAAACCGGAGCTTTCCTGCGTCGGGATTGTTGGCGTACGGGTCAGCGTTCGGCTTGGGCGGTTGCGCGGCCGGAGGGGGCTGCTGCCCGAGAGACTGAAATGTGACCATCCCCACAGCCGCGGACAACGCCGCGATAAGTATCACGCGATGCATTCCACCTTCTCCTTGTTGAGCCGCAGGCACAATCTTCCTGCGAGCCAAATTCTATCAGATTACCCGGAGATTGTCTTAAGCCGCGACTCTCTGGCTGACATTTTCAACGATCACGAATGTGACGTCGTCGGTTTGCGGCGTGCCCTCGGTGAATTCCTCGATGGCTTTCAAGAGCTTCTCGTGCAGATAGGCACTTCCCGAGGGAGCCTCATGCCGGATGAGTTTGAGCAGCCGGTCCTCTCCGAACATCTCTTGCCGCTGATTCTGCGCGTCCGTAAGGCCGTCGGAATACACCACCAGCATATCTCCCCTGCAAAGATGGAGCGTACGCGCTTCGTAAGTGGCGGAATCAAACATCCCCAGAACAAAGAGATCGGAGACCAATTGTTCGATTTTTCCGGTGGCGGAACGAAACAAATACGCCGGATTATGCCCCGCGCTGATGAACTGCCCGCTGCCATTCGGGCTCACGAGGAACAGAAATAGCGTGACGAATTGATACGGAAGAGATTTTTCGCACAGGAGCCGGTTCACCCGATTCAACACCTCGTGCGGTTCTGTCCCTGAGTGAAACTCCATGCTGAGAGCGCCCAGCACCATGGAGCTCAACAGAGCGGCCGGCATTCCCTTGCCGGAGACGTCCGCTAAAACTCCC
>DATIRX010000007.1:0-3633 GCA_035469225.1 Bryobacteraceae bacterium | reverse complement strand
TCAGGCCGGCAAAGAGGGGCTGGTGGTGGTGGATACCCAGACGGCCGCTGCGGCTCCGCAAGTGATGGCGGCGATCCGAAAATTATCGGACACGCCGATTATCTGGGTGATCAACACCAGCCTGGACGCGGATCACATTGGCGGCAATGAGGCGCTCCTGAAGCTGGGCGGGTCGAATGAAGCGAGCTTGCGGGCTCGCGTGATTGCTCATGAGAACGTCCTGAATCGGCTAGTGGCAGCGCCGTCGCGCGTGGCGGACGCCGCCAGCATCAACGATACGTATTTCAAGTCGCCGAAGGATTTCCTGTTCAACGGCGAGGCGGTGATGGTGTATCACATGCCCAACGCGCATACGGACGGCGACAGCATCGTGCTGTTCCGCAAATCGGACGTGCTCAGTGTGGGCGATCTCTTCACGCCGGATCGCTACCCGGTGATCGATCTTGCCAACGGCGGCAGCGTGCAGGGGCTCATTGATGCGCTCAACCGTATTTTAGAAATGGCGGTGGCGGGGAAATACCAGGAAGGCGGCACGTTCGTGATCCCGGGCCATGGACGTCTGTGCGACGAAGCCGATGTAGTGGAGTTTCGCGATATGGTGACCATCCTTCGCGACCGGGTGCAGGACATGATCAAGAAGGGCATGACGCTCGAGCAGGTGAAGGCTGCGAAACCCAGCCGGGATTACGATACGCAGTATGCGGGTTCGCCGGACGCGTTCGTGGAGTCGATCTATCGAAGCCTGGCGACGAGGAAGCCGTGAAGAGGTACGCATTGGTCTTCATCGCGTTGCTGCCTGCGCTCGCGCAGCTGGGACCGCCTCCGGCCCAACCGAAGCCGCCGCGCAGCGCCAAAGAAGGTGCTCCCGTGGATTTCACGGGCTACTGGGTATCCGTGGTCACCGAGGACTGGCGCTGGCGGATGGTCACGCCCATCAAGGGCGATTTCGCCAGCATCCCTTTAAATGCGACGGGCCGCGCGGCGGGCAATGCCTGGGATCCGGCCAAAGATGAAGCCGCGGGCGAACAATGCAGGGCTTACGGAGCCCCTGCCGTCATGCGAATCCCCGGACGGCTGCACATCACCTGGGCGGATGACAATACTCTGCAAATCGATACCGACCAGGGCACCCAGACGCGGCTGCTGCACTTCGGCGGCAAGCCGCCGGAACGAGCAGCCAACTCGTGGCAAGGATATTCGGTGGCGCAATGGGAGCCGCCGGTGCGCGGGCCGCAATCGCCGCAGCAGGGGCTGGGCGCTACCCGCGAAGGAGCGCGGGGACGATCGCTCGAAGTCGTCACCACGCAGATCCGGCCGGGTTATTTGCGGAAGAACGGCCCGCCTTACAGCGCCAGCACCGTTTTGAAGGAGTTTTTCGACCTTTCGGTGGAGCGCAATGGGGATCCCTGGTTCGTGGTGACCACCATTGTGGAAGATCCGCAGAACCTGACCGAACCCTTCGTAACCAGCACTAACTTCAAGAAACAACGGGACGCTTCCGGGTGGAGTCCCAGTGCCTGTTCGGCCCGGTAGACCCGTACTGAGAGTACCGGCTTTTGTTGCCAAAACTACAGTTAATGCGGTATTGTAGCCAAAGACCGTTCCCTCTCTCGGAACGGCTTTCTCTCGTAACTCAACTGGAGGGTTTCCCGGGATGTGTTTGACCTTGTTGTCTGCCGCGTCAAGGCGCGCCAAGTCGCTGTTTACGCTGATCCTGCTGGCCGCCGCAGGTTCGGTTCCCGTGATGGCGCAGGGCGAAGCGGAACTTAAGCTCCCGGATCTGAGCACCGCCCTGTTCCAGGGCATCAATGGCCGGTCGATTCTGATGGGCGGCCTGGTGGTCAGCGTTCTGGGACTGGTGTTCGGGCTGATGATGTACAAGCACCTGCGCAATCTGCCGGTGCACGAGTCGATGCTCGAAATCTCGGAGCTGATTTATGAAACCTGCAAAACATATCTGCTCACGCAGGGTAAGTTTCTGCTGGTCCTGGAAATATTCATCGGCGCGATTATCATTCTCTATTTCGGTGTGATCAGCGGACTGGCGACGTTCCAGGTCGCGATCATCCTGGCGTTCAGCCTGGTGGGAATTGCCGGCAGTTACGGCGTGGCCTGGTTCGGCATTCGCGTAAATACATTCGCGAACTCACGCACGGCGTTTGCCAGCCTGCGCGGCAAGCCCTTCCCGTGTTACGCGATCCCGCTCAAGGCCGGCATGAGTATCGGCATGATGCTGATCAGCGTGGAGCTGCTGATCATGCTGTGCATTCTGCTCTTCATTCCAGGCGATTACGCGGGTCCGTGCTTCATCGGGTTCGCCATCGGCGAATCGCTGGGCGCGGCGGCCTTGCGCGTGGCGGGCGGCATCTTCACCAAGATCGCCGATATCGGCGCGGATCTGATGAAGATCGTGTTCAAGATCAAGGAAGACGACGCGCGCAACCCCGGCGTGATCGCGGATTGCACCGGCGACAACGCGGGCGATTCGGTGGGACCTTCGGCCGACGGGTTCGAAACCTATGGCGTCACCGGCGTGGCGCTGATCAACTTCATCATCCTGGCCGTGAATAACGACATCACCAAGGTCGAGCTGCTGGTGTGGATCTTCGCTATGCGCGTGATGATGATTATCGCCAGCGCGATTTCCTACTTCATTAATGAAGCTTTCGCCAAGGCGAAGTACGGGAATGTCGACAAGATGAATTACGAAACGCCCCTGACATCGCTGGTGTGGCTGACGTCGTTCATTTCGATCGGGGCGACCTATGCACTTTCCTACATCATGATTCCGGACATCGGCAGCGATCCGTCCATGTGGTGGAAGCTTTCGACCATCATCACCTGCGGCACTCTGGCGGGCGCGATCATTCCGGAATTGGTGAAGGTATTCACGTCGGTGGAATCGTCGCACGTCAAGGAAGTGGTGACGTCGTCGCGCGAGGGCGGCGCTTCGCTGAATATTCTGAGCGGCCTGGTGGCCGGAAACTTCAGCGCGTTCTGGCTGGGCATGACCATGATGGCGCTGATGGCCATTGCGTATTACGTCAGCGGATTCGGCATGGGAGCGCTGATGCTGGCTCCCGCGGTGTTCGCATTCGGCCTGGTGGCCTTCGGGTTCCTGGGCATGGGGCCGGTGACGATCGCGGTGGACTCGTATGGTCCGGTGACGGACAACGCGCAGTCGGTGTATGAACTGAGCCAGATTGAGACCATTCCCAACATCAAGGGCGCGCTTAAGACCAAGTACGGCTTCGATGTGGATTTCGAGAAAGCCAAGCATCACCTGGAAGAAAACGACGGCGCGGGCAACACCTTCAAGGCGACCGCCAAGCCGGTGCTGATCGGAACGGCCGTGGTGGGCTCGACGACGATGATCTTCTCGATCATCATCCTGCTGACGGATCACTTGAAGCCGGAGCTGCTGGCGAACCTTTCGATCCTGTATGCTCCGTTCCTGCTGGGCCTGCTCACGGGCGGCGCGGTGATCTACTGGTTCACCGGCGCTTCGATGCAGGCGGTTACCACGGGCGCGTATCGCGCGGTCGAGTTCATCAAAGCCAATATCAAGCTGGAAGGCGTGACCAAAGCGTCGGTTGCGGATTCGAAGAAAGTGGTCGAAATCTGCACGCAGTA
>DATIRX010000006.1:0-7249 GCA_035469225.1 Bryobacteraceae bacterium | reverse complement strand
GGGGAAGGAGTCTCCGGGGCGCATCTGACCTGAGACGACCGCCTTCTTAGCAGCGTAAACGACCTGTTTGCAGAGGGATGCGCCAGGTTGAAAGTCCACGGGGAACGGTATCACGTCCGTACTATAACAGATAGTACACAGTACAACGACTTGTATAAGCGCTGGTAAGCTGCCGCGGAGGTGTCCCAGGAAAAGTCTTTCGCCATTCCTCGCCGCATTCTTGCAAGCCACTGATCGGGATCGGCGAAAGCCCTCAAAGCTTCCTGGATCGCGGTCATCAACGCTTCCGGCGTGTAGTCCACGAACTTGAAGCCGGTGGCGTCGTCCACGGTATCGTCCAGACCGCCGGTAGCGCGAACGATAGGCACCGTCCCGTAGCGCAGACTGTAGATCTGGCTCAGCCCGCAGGGTTCGTAGTGCGAGGGCATCAGGAACATGTCGGACCCGGCCTCGATCCGATGGGAGAGCGCGTCATCATAGCCGATCCGCGCAGCGAATTTTTCCGGCCGCAGGAGCGCGAGCTCGCGAAACATGTCCTCGAATTTCTTCTGGCCGGAGCCCAGCGCCACCATCGCCACATCCTGATCGGCCAGCCAGGGGGCGATGGCTTCCACTAAATCGAAGCCCTTCTGATCGGCGAAGCGTGACACGATTCCGATCAACGGCCGCTTCATTTTGGGCGGCAGACCCATCTCTTCCAGCAGGGCTCTCTTGCAAACCAGCTTTCCTGAGGGGTAGCGTGCGGAATACGGCGCAACCTGATACGGACCCGTTTCCGGATTCCACTCCTCATAGTCCACGCCGTTCAAAATCCCGCTCAGCTTGTGGGCGTGGATGCCCAACAGGCCGTCCATACCGAAACCGTATTCGGGCGTCTGAATCTCGCGCGCATACGTGGGGCTGACCGTATTGATCGCATCGGACCAAACAATGCCAGCTTTGAGAAAACTCACCAAACCCCAGAATTCCAGTCCGGCGGGATGATACAGGCCCGGATCCAGACCCAGGTCCGCCAGCGCCGCACGCGGAAAATTTCCCTGGTAGCCGAGATTGTGGATGGTCAGCAGAGTCCGCATGGCAAAAAATGTGGGATCGCCCGCGAAAGTGGTCTTCAGGTACGGGGCAACCAGGCCGGTCTGCCAATCGTGCGTGTGCAGCACCGCGGGCCGGAACAGATGACGCGCGATTCCCAGCGCGGCCTGGCTCAGCAGCGCGAAGCGGATGTGATTATCGGGATACGCGCCGTAGATCTCCGGACGATCGTACAGCGGCGCGCAATCCACGAAAAAATAGTGCACGCCGCGGTGGACCAGGCGATGAATGTCGGCTGGGTACGCGTGCGGACCCACCCACAGCGGCATGGCGAGCCACACCGTCTCAGCGCCTGGCGCTTCAGCCACGCGGTATTTGGGCAGGACCACGCCGACTTCGTCGCCCAGGCGGACCAGCGCGGCCGGGAGCGATCCCAGCACATCCGCCAAACCGCCGGTTTTGACGAAGGGGGTGGCTTCGGACCCGACCATCAGGATCTTCACCGAGGAGCGGCTCCCAGCAGATGCTTTTGCACTTTGCCCAGCGCGTTGCGGGGAAGTTTCTCGACGACGATGAAACGCCGCGGGCACTTGAAGGACGCGAAATTCTCGCGGCAGCGGGCTTCGAGCGCGGCGGTATCGCAGATGCCCCGTGGGACGACGTAGGCCACCGGCACTTCGCCGCGCACGCGGTCGGATTCCGCCGCTACCGCCGCCTCGGCCACTTCAGGCTGCTCCATCAGAAACTCTTCGATCTCGCGCGGATAAATGTTAAAGCCGCCGGAAATGATCAAGTCGCTTCGGCGCCCGCACAACGTGTAATAACCGTCGGCAGATCGCTGCGCCAGGTCGCCGGTCTTGAACCAGCCGTCCACAAAGGCGGCACGGGTGGCATCGTCGCGGCGCCAGTAGCCGGCGAACACATTGGGACCTTTGAGATACAGCTCGCCGGTTTCGCCATCGGCAACGTCGCGGCCGGCTTCGTCCCGAATGCGGGCCTCGACACCCGGCAGCGGGAACCCGACGCTGCCCGGGCGCCGCTCGCCATCGTATGGATTGGAGATGTTCATGATGGTTTCGGTCATGCCGTACCGCTCGAGAATCGTGTGCCCGAACAATTTGCGGAAGTCTTCCAGCACCTGAGCCGGCAGCGGGGCCGAGCCGGATACGAACAAGCGCATGCCCTTCCCGATTTCGCGCGCGGTCTCCGGCGGCGTGTCCAGCAGGCGCACGTAGATGGTCGGCACGCCGAAAAACAATGTCGGCCGGAAATCCAGAAACTCGGCGGCCGCTTTTTCGTGCTCGAAGCGCTCCAGCAGGCGCATGCGGCATCCGGAGAACAGCCAGCAATGCAGGCCGTTGCCAAGGGCGTGCACGTGAAACAAAGGCAGCGCTAACAGGAACCTGTCCGCGGACGTGATGCGCCAGGCATCCAGAAGATTCACGGCGTTGACGGCGAAATTGTTATGGGTGAGGATCGCGCCTTTGGATACCCCGGTGGTTCCGGAAGTGTAGACCAGCGCCGCAGGAGCGTCGCCATCCAGGGGCGTTTCGGGCAACTCCGCCGAGCGCCCTTCGGCTTCTGCGCGCAAAGCGGGAAGTTCCTTTTCCGTGACGAACAGCTTCGGCTCGGCGTCGCTCAGAATGTGCGAAAGCTCACGCTCCCGGTAAAGAATGTTGACCGGCACGAAAATGACGCCCAGCTTCACGCAGGCCAGATATAGATCGATGAACTCGATCGAGTTGGCCAGGTACAGGGCCAGCCGGTCGCCTGGCTGGAGCCCGCGCGCCTGTAGCGCCCGCGCCATGCGATTGCTGCGTGCGTCGATATCGCCGAAGGTGTAGGTGTCGCCGGTCCACTCCAGCGCGGTTTCAGCCCGGCGGGAACGGAAAGAAGTGTTAAACCAATCTCGAAGATTCATGTGAGGGCGAGGAATACCTCGCCCCTACAAGGTTACTTAATCGGTCACGTCGACGTTTTCGACGAAGCAGCTGTCAAAGGCCCGATCCAGCACATCCTCGGTCAGCTCTTTCGGGAGCGACTCGAAGTTGATGATGTCGACGGCGTGGCTGATGACGTCGCGCGGGTGGCAGCGGCGATAGCGCTTGCCGCCCTGCACGTAGTGTTTGTCCACAAACCCCTCGATCACGCTCGGGTCGCAGTCGAGCATACGAGTTTGAATGAAGCGCTCGAAAATCTGGACGAACTCGGACTTCCCCGGGCTGCGCAGGAACATTTTGTATTGAATGCGGCGCAGGAAGGCTTCGTCGCCCAACTGGTCCGGCCGCAGGTTAGTGGAGAAAATCAGAAAGGCCTCAAACGGGACGGTCATTTTGCCGCCGGCCTGGAAGCTCAGATAATCGACGTGCCGTTCCATGGGGACGATCCAGCGGTTCAGAATTTCCGCCGGCGAAGCCTTCTGGCGTCCGAAGTCGTCAATCAGATAGATGCCGTTGTTGGCCTTGAGCTGGAAGGGCGCGTCATAGACTTTCGAGACCTTGTTGTAGCTCAGGTCGAGCATGTCCAGGCTCAGCTCGCCGCCGGTGATGATGAAGGGGCGTTTGCACTTGAACCAGCGGCGGTCGAATCCGCCTCCCGCATTCATGGCCACGCTGTCGTATTCTTCGTCGTCGATCTTCTGGTGATAAATCGGGTCGTACAGCTGCACGATGTTGCCCTGCGACTCGATGGCATAGGGCATGTAAATGGGTGTGCTTTCGACGCGAAACAGAGCTTCGGCCAGAGCGGTCTTCCCGTTGCCGGGCTGGCCGTAGATCAGAAAAGATTTGTTGGAGTTCACCGCCGGTCCGATGCGGGCCAGAATATCGTGCTCCACTACCAGGTGCTTGAATGCGCCCTTCAGGGCACTCGGCGACAGCCAGTTCTCGGCGAGCCTCTGCCGCCGGACCACTTCGCTGTATTGGAACAGAGGCACCGGAACGGGTCCGGCATACTGATTGTTTTCCAGGTACTCCCGCGCCAGACCACGGCCGGTTTCGGTAAGGGCGAACACGCCCGAGCTGTTTCCCATACCCAAGGATTTCTTTACGCCCACGTGATGCTGGCGTTTCAGAGTCTCCAGCAGTTCGTCGATCATGCTGAACTGCAGGCCGAGCAAGCTGCCGAGTTCGCGGCCCAGCAGTTCGCCGCGAAAGTACAGGAACTTCAAAATCAGCTGTTCGATCACGGAGACGGGAATACCTGTGTCGTCGAGCGACTCGGGCATGGGCGGAACGACGCTGGGGCCATCGCCTGCGCTGAGGGGTTGGGGCTGAGCGATCGGTATGGGCTCCGGGCGCGGGGCCGCGGGCCGAGGAATATTGATCTGGATACTGCGCAGCGCCGGGGCGTTCGGATCGGTGGTTGAACTCAAGGGTGCGTCCTCCAGGTAAACCAGGACCCCGCAAAAAAAGGGGAACTAAGTTAACTATCGGAGACCAAGGAACGGATCTGCACCTTAGATCGTGGTTCTAGTACCGCGCTCGCAGAAGTAGGGAGGCGCGCTCGGGGGCCATGTACGGCGAAACGCTTAGGCGCGCTCGGCGTTTTCTTCGACAATGCGGCCATCGAACAGGTGAATGGAGCGATCCGCGTAGAGGGCATAGCGCGGATCGTGGGTCACCATGCAGATGGTAGCCCCGCCGCGGTGCAGATCCCTCAGGAGTTCCATCACGGCCTCGCCGTTGGTGCTATCCAGGTTGCCGGTGGGCTCATCCGCCAGCAGAATGGAAGGGTCGCCGGCCAGTGCGCGAGCTACGGCCACGCGCTGCTGCTGGCCTCCGGAGAGCTGCGAGGGGTAGTGTTTTACGCGATGGCTCATGCCGACGCGTTCCAGCGATTCGTGTACGCGCTTTTTGCGCTCCACCCCAGGCATGCCGCGATAGGTGAGCGGCAGCTCCACGTTTTCATAGACCGTGAGATCGCCGATCAGGTTGAACGCCTGGAAAATGAACCCGATCTCCCGGTTGCGGATGCGCGCGCGTTCGCTCAACTTCAGGCCCTGCACCGGCCGGCCGTTGAGCTCATAGGTTCCATCCGAAGAGGAGTCCAGCAGTCCGAGAATCGCCAGAAGGGTCGATTTGCCGCAGCCGGAAGGGCCGGCGATCGAGAGATATTCACCCTTCTTGATGTCGAGATGAATGCCCGCCAGAGCATGCGTTTCGACTTCATCGGTCACGAAGACCTTCTTGACGCCGTCGAGATGAATCAGCACTTCGGCCATTGTGTTCCTCCCGGTACCCGCTTAATCCAGACGAATGCGAGGATTTTGATCCTGCGCCGACATGTCGGACAAAATCACCTGGTCGCCGACGTTCAACCCCTCCAAAACCTCAATCGTATTCACCGAACTGCGCCCCAGCTTGACGGTTAAGCGGGACGCCCCTTTTCCATCCGGTTCCACTTTGAACAGACTCACCGAGCTGTTCGGCTGGCCAAAAACCGGCCGTCCGATGTAGACGACGTCGGCCAGCCGCTCGATTTCGACCGTCCCGTCCACGCTGAGATCGGGGACGGCGCCGCTGGGCAGCGGTCCATCCAGCTTGCAGTCGACGGTGCGCGTTCCGTTCACCACGTTCGGATCTATTCGAATAACGTGCGCCGGGATGATTCCGTTCCGCGTATCCACGGCTGCTTTCTGGCCCAGCAGGATATCTTTGGCCTGGGTTTCCGCGATCTTGAGCTCGGCGCGCAGTTTCCAGGGCTGGGCCACCTTCGCCACCACAGTGCCCGAGGACAGCCGCTGGCCCACCTGCAGGGTCATTTCCTGGACCACGCCGTCGGTTCCGGCGCGCACCGTCAGGTCGTTAATCTGTTGCTTCTTGCGTTCCCAGGCGGCTTTCAGCTTATCGATCTGCACGCGCTGGGATTCCAGCTGGGCATCGTGCGATTCCTTCATGATGCCGAGCTTTTCGGTTTCGGTGTGGAATTTATTGGTGGCCTGTTCCCAATTGGCCTGCGTAAGCTTCACATTGAGCTCGGTTTGCAGCTGCAGCTTGAAGAGCTGTTCGTCCTTATCCTTATTGAGCGAAGCTTGCTTCAGAGCATTTTCCGCGCTGGCCGCGGCAGCCTGCTGGTCGAATCTCTGGCTTTGCAGACGGACTCTGAGGTCGGCGAAATTGGCCTCGGCCTGTTTAATCTGCCACTCGAGATCGGTTGCCGCGAGGTCCATGTCAGGATTGATTAGTACCGCCAAAACGGTGTCCGGTTTCACCTTCTCGCCGGATTTCACGGGAACCTTGATCACCTGGCCATCCTGAAGCGTGGGAATGACCACAATGTCTTCGGGAACCAGCGTTCCCAAGCCTTTGACTTCGCGCAGCATGGGGCCGCGTTTGACCGAATCGATCCATACCGTGGCGCGTTCCACCGTGGGAGCGGCCGGCTCGAGTTTCGACACCCGCCAGCCTGCGGCTCCCAGCGCGCCAGCGCCCAGAACCGCGTAGATCGCGAACTTGATCCGCTTCTTACGCGCGACCCCTTCACGTTTTATATCCATGATGCCTTTTGTCCAATGCCCCGCCGAGTGTTCAGCGCACGCTTCCTGCCATTCGACGGCTGGCAAAACCCCTATGCTTACAAAGGTTTAGTAGCCGTGAGCGATTGTATCACGCGGCGCGGTGTTCGTTCCTGGGACGGTACTGTGCGGTTGAGGCTGGATGGTGGACGTGGAGCTGGATTGGAGCGGGAGACGGGATTCGAACCCGCGACATCGACCTTGGCAAGGTCGCACTCTACCAGCTGAGCTACTCCCGCGCCTGCGGAGGACTTGCGGACAGCTTTTATTGTCGCGCCAGGCAGCCTGGAAAGTCAAACCCGCTTACGAAAGGGAAGTGGCTCAATTTCAATCTAGAAAAAGATTAATCTAGACCTAGCGATGAAGGATTGGGATTCACGCTTTCGTCTGGGCGAAAAGAAACCCGCGTTGCCGACTGGAATGTTAGCCGTCGCGGGATGCGTGCTGTTTGTGTTATCGCTTCCGTGGGCTTTGCTCATGATGCCGGGAGGCACGGGATCAGATGACAACCTCTTTGCCTTGGGCGGGACATCACCCGCTTGGATCGTGGCTTTTATTCCGCTTATCGTCTCGGTGGCTATTCTGGTTGAAGTCGTCCGGCGGCGGATGGCTAACCCAATCCCCTCCGCTACTCGATGATGGCCTGCATCACGGCCTGTTCGAAATCGCGCTGCAATTCCGGAATCGAGGTCTGGACCATCA
>DATIRX010000005.1:0-9968 GCA_035469225.1 Bryobacteraceae bacterium | reverse complement strand
AAATAACTGGCCATGCCGGAGCGGCGCAGGCGTTCTCCCAACTCGAAGTCGTCCATGGAATCGTACGGGAAATCTTCGTCGAACAGGCCTGCTTCGAGTAAGAATTCGCGCTTCAGCGAAGCGTTGCCGGCGTAGAAGAATCCCTGGGCATCGCCCGCTTCCATGCGCACGCCGAATAGAGACCCGCTGGCTTCCAGCCACTGCGCCAGAGATCCGGTAGTCTGCTCGGCGACGAAGCGGGACGATCCGACGGCAACGCATTCGCGCTGCGGATGCTGCGCGTGAAAGCGGCGATGCGTTTCCACAAAATCCTGGCCCGCGGTAAAGTCTCCGGCCAGAAGCACCACGATTCTTCCGGAGGACGCCTGAATGCCGGCATTCAGCGCACGCGATCGCCACAGACCCTGGCTTTCCGAGCGGACGTAGATCACGGGCGTATCCGGATTTTGCCGTGCTTCTTTCTGTACGGCCTCCGCCCAACGCCCTTCACGAGAGTCCACGACCACCACTTCGTAAGAATCGCCGGGCGCACTCTGCCGCATCAGGGCGCCGACGGTGACATCCACAAATGGGTACTCCAGCGCAGGAACAACGATGCTCAATTCAGGCGTGACACCAGACATTTACTGATTCAACAAGGGAATATTCTTTGCGGGCGTGGGCTCGGGAATTGTGGCGAGATAAGCCCGTATGTCGCCCAGCTCGGCATCCGAGACAACCTTGGCGGTGTAGGGCGGCATTTGTCCTCCAGGCTTGCGGACGTAGGCGATCAAGGCCGCGAGCGCGATGGGCTTGGGGGCCAGGCGGGCGCCGGCGGTGGTTCCCTGCCCCTGGGTTCCATGGCACTCATAGCATCCGTATTTCGAAAACAGTTTCTTGCCGTTGTCGGCGCTTCCGGCGGACTGCGCAACGATGAATCCCGCCGATGCAAGCGTCGTCACACACGCCAGAAATCCGGTGAAGCTTCGGCCCATATGCTTCCTCGGATTGTAAACCAACTGATGCTACTCTGGACAAATGCGCGTATTCCTACTTCTCGTGCCGTCGCTACTGATGGCTCAGGCGCCGGCCCCCAAAGCCGCACCAGCGCCCGCGAAGACCCCGGCGGCGGCGCCTTCGGCCAAATCCACCAAGGCCGCTCCAGCGAGCTCCGCCACGGCGAAAGCCGGCGCTTCGGCTCCCGCGGGGACTTTAAGCACCGACGAGCAGAAGACCATCTATGCCATCGGCTTGAGCATGGCGCAATCGCTGTCTCCTCTCGATCTGTCGCCCGCGGAGATAGAGATTGTCAAACGTGCTTTCTCGGATTCGGCGGCAGGCAAACCGGCCGTCAAGTTGGAGGAGTGGACTCCCAAATTCCAGCCCTTCTCACAATCGCGGTCCGCTCGGGCCTCCGCAAAACAAAAGCTCGCGGCCAAGGCCTATCTGGATAAGGCTGCGATGGAACAGGGTGCGACCCGAACTCCCAGTGGACTGGTCTATCGCGAACTGGCCGCCGGCACGGGTGCTTCGCCCAAGCCCACCGATAAAGTGAAGGTCAACTATCGTGGAACCCTCACCAATGGCACTGAGTTCGATAGCTCCTACAAGCGAAATCAGCCGGCCGAATTTCCCCTGAACGGCGTGATCGCGTGCTGGACCGAGGGCGTGCAACGGATGAAGGTGGGCGGGAAATCGCAACTGGTGTGCCCGGCGGAAATCGCGTATGGCGACCGCGGCAGCCCTCCGCTGATCTCCGGCGGAGCAACGCTTATATTCGAAATCGAGCTGCTGGGTATCACGCCCTAACCGGCGGCTGGTATTCTGAGCAAATGCGTCCCGTTCTGATTGTTTTGTCGATGGCATTCATCTCGTGCTCTTCCAAGCCCGAGGCTGAATCAAAAGAGAAGACTATTGTGAGCTTAACCAACGACCAAAAAGCCTATCTAGAAAAAGCCGCCGCTGAGCCGGGCGCCCAGAAGACTGCCAGCGGCCTGGTGTATCGCGACGTGACGGCCGGCTCGGGCGCCTCGCCTAAGGCCACCGATACCGTGAAAGTTCACTATCGCGGCACGCTGATCAACGGGAAAGAATTCGACAGCTCCTATGCGCGCAACGAACCCGCGGAGTTCCCGCTCAATCGTGTGATCCCCTGCTGGACCGAGGGCGTGCAGAAGATGAAAGTCGGCGGCAAAGCCCGGCTGGTGTGTCCCTCCAGCATCGCGTATGGCGAGGGCGGCGCACCTCCCGATATTCCCGGCGGCGCGACGCTGATTTTCGAGATCGAGCTGCTGGGCATCTCCTAACCCCACGCCATGCGAGCCGGGATGAGTGCGGTCGTCCTGGCCCTTATTCTTTGCGGCTGCGGCGAAAAGAAGGTTGTGGTCCCGGAAGTCTTCCGGGTAAAGTTCGAAACCTCCCAGGGAGACATGGTGGTGGAGGCCGTCCGCGCCTGGGCGCCGCATGGAGTGGACCGCTTCCATGAGCTGGTCCGCATGGGCTACTTCACCCAGGGCCGTTTTTTCCGCGTGGTTCCCCAATTCATCGTGCAA
Organism: Bryobacteraceae bacterium; assembly: GCA_035469225.1. GTDB lineage: Bacteria > Acidobacteriota > Terriglobia > Bryobacterales > Bryobacteraceae > Palsa-187. The sequence goes on along the minus strand of DATIRX010000005.1, from coordinate 7,437 downwards.
TTCGGCGTGCATCGCGATTACGACGTTCACACGGTCTGGCGGAATCTTTTCATCGTCGACGATCCACCGCAGCAGAAGAACCTGGTGGGTACGCTGTCGTTCGCGCAATCCGGAAAGAATACACGGGCCACCGAAATCTTCATCAACCTGAACAACAACGCGATTCTGGACGAGCAGGGCTTCGTGCCCTTCGCGAAAGTCGTGGAGGGCCTGGACGTTGTGAACAAGTTCTATCCGGGCTACGGCGATCTGCGTCCGGCCGGCAAGTTTATCGACCCGGGCGCGGTGGAAGAAGGAGGCAATGCCTATCTGGTCCCGCGGTTCCCCAAGCTCGATTACATCAAGCGGGCGACCATTCTGAAATAGATCTTCTAGAACGGGATGAAGATGTCGATGATGATCGACGTGCTCTTGTTGTAGATGACGGCATTGCCGCCGATGAAGGCGCGCCCATAGTCGGGCGGCAGCGGGGGAAGGCGCTGTTCCAGTTCCACCGGGAACGGATAGAGCTTTTTCTCCAGACCCGGCGGCAGATGGCCGTTACGCTGCAATTGTTTTGCGAGCCCGGGCGGCAGGTCGCCTCCGCGCTTGGCGAGTCCCGGAGGAAGATTCGAAGCCGGCACTCCCTGGAAGTACTGCCGGATCACGTCGCGATCCCGGCCGAAGGAAAGCTGAACCGAGGCGGAACTGCTTTCCGATGCTTTGCCTTTACCCTTTCCCTTGCTGTTTCCCTTGCCCTGGCCGAACACCAGACAGGCGCACAGAAGGCCGGTGGAGAGTACTTTTTTCATACTTCCGAGTCTATCGGGTCAAGGGACCCTTTTCCTTAGCTTTTCCGCCCACGCCCTCGGTGTAGTGGATCAGGTCTTGATTGCCCTCCACACAGGCGAACTCCATCAGTTCCATATTCTTATCCGGATGGCGGCCGATCTGCCCGGCAATCTTCCAGGGCCGGGTGTAGATGGTGGAATCCTCTACGACGGCTTCGTAGCTGATGTTGTTGGAATCGACCGGAGTGATGCGCTCCACCACGTGAATCGCCGGCGTAGTGAAATTGCCCGCCATGTCGAACCAGGTCTTGCCGTTCTGATTGGTGGTGTCGACCACCAGCGTCCCGCCTTCCCATTTGCCCACGGAATCGCCGCGAAACAGCTTGATGTTGGGCGAGATGTGCGGACGCCCGTCGGTGGGAATCGCGCGATAGGTGTGCGCGTACTCGGTCAGAAACAGAACATATCCGGCCGGCTGCACGATCTGATATCCGAACTGCTGATAGGCCGCATGCGGCACTCCCGAGACAAAACAGTGCGCCTCCGGCTCCAGGTAAATCTGCTTGGTGAGCAGTTCCTTGGCCTTCGCGGCCGCCTCGGGCTTATAGGGAATCCGCCCGTCGGCAGGATCGACGATGGCGCCCTTTCCGGGACCGATTCCCGGCTGCGCCGTAGGGTGATCCTGAATCTCGAAGATGGCCTGGTTGAATCGAGGCGTCCAAAAACCCTGCATATCGGGCTGACCATCCGGGGTTTTCCCGACCGGCTCACCTGCCGTGACAGGAGCCGCATAATAGGGCCCGTACTGTTCGCCGCCGGGAGGTCCGCCCTTGCCCTTGCCGCCTTTCTGCTTGTCTTGTCCAGCGCCGGGCATCGGCGCGAAGGTCATCAGTGCAGCGGCCGTCACGGATGCAACCAGCAGGTTCAACGTTTTCAGATTTTTCATCGGCTCTCCTTCGCGGCATCTTCCAGATAAACGTTGCATTCGTACTCCAGCAGCTTCGCATTCGGCTCGCGATGCCGGTACAGCAGCATCTGGATGGTCCACGGGCGCGTGAACGTCTTGCTGTCCTCCATCGTGGCCTGGTAAGTGAGAATGTCCGGCTCGGTACGCGTGATGCGCTCGACGATGTGGAGAGCGTCGCTATGGAAGTTCCCGGACCGGTCGAACCAGGTTTCGGGATTGAGATTGGCGACGTCCACGACCAGGGTTTCCCCCTCCCAGTGCCCGCGCGAGTCGCCGATCCAGAAATCGACGTCGCCGGGATGCTTGCTCCCGTCCATATAAATCATGCGCAGCGTGTGGGCGAACTCCGAGGCGATCAGCACGTATTTAGGCGTCTGCACGATCTGCAGCGGAAAGGGCAGATACATTACGCGCGGAACCCCGGGGATATAACACTGGTTGAGCAGATCCGCCTTGGCGCGGTTCTTGAAGTTTTCTTTCTGCTGCTGCGCCGCCGCGGGCCGATAGGGAATCCTGCCGTCCGGCGGATCGATGATGACGCTGCGGCCGGCAGGCATATCCAGCACCGCGATGTGATCTTCCAGGTTCACCGCGGCCGTGTTCATCGCCTGCCAGATCCCTTGCAGGTCGGGCTTGCCTTCCGGCGTCCGGGGCGCCCTGTAGGATTGAGCCGCCAGAGGTGCGATCACGATCCAGGAGCACATCACTGCACAGCGATATCCCATACTCAGGCGTTTTGCAGAACCTTGGCCGGCTTCAAGAACTTGAGAGCGTTGCCGCGATAGATCTGGTCCCGCTGCAGATTGGTGATATCCAGGGAATCGAGGATGCGAATCGTTTCCCGGATGTACAGCCCCGGTGATGGCTCGAAAGGAACGTCGGAAGCGAACAGCACCTTATCGAATCCGAAAAAGTCCAGACCGCACTTGGTAGCCCCGTCCGCGCCGAACAACGCAGTATCGGCGTAGAACATGCGGAAATAATCCACCGGACGCTGCTTCATGGACTTGAGCAGGGAGACGTAGTCAACATCGGAAGTGCGGCTGCCGAGCTGATCCCAACCATGCCCCACGCGTCCTTCGAAGTACGGAATCATGCCGCCCAAATGGTGGGTCAGAATGCGGATCCCGGGGTTCCTGTCCAGCAGTCCGGAGAAGACCATCCGGGCCATGGCCGCGCTGGTTTCATAGGGCCAGCCCAAGGTCCACCAGATCTCGTATTTCGATTTCTTCTCCGTGAGGTAGTCCGGAAAATTCGCGCCGCGCGCCGGGTGCATCCAGATGCCGATATCGCGCTTGGCCATCTCATCGAAAAAGGGCTGAAATTCGGGCTCATCGAGCGGCTTGCCGAGCACGTTGGTAAAGATCTGCACGCCGCCCGCGCCCAGGTCGGTAACCGCTCGAATGGCTTCCTTGGTGGCCGCATCCGGATTGTTCATCGCCAAAGAGGCAATGAAGGTGGGGAAGCGCTTGGGGTGTTTGCGGGTAAGCTCGGCCAATCCGTCATTGGCGAAACGCGCGATTTCGGGAGTCTTGTCCGGTCCGCCAAATGCTTCAATGGGGGGCGCCGGCAGGGAGATCACCTGGCAGTAATCGCCGAACTCGTCCATCACCTTGAAGCGAGCGTCCAGGTTCACGATGGTCGGCATGTTGCGGACCCGCTTGCCGATATCGGGCAAGGCCTGGGGGCCGGCGATGTACTCGTCAAAATAATTCTGGGGAAAGATGTGATTGAAAATATCGATCTTCATGGAACCCAACTATTATAGCGGTCCGGCTTACTTTGTCTCGATCACCAGCATTTCCAGAGGTTGCGTGCCGAGGTTTTTCTCCGAGCGGGTGTCCCCATAAATCCAGCGCGATTCCCCGGTTTGCATGTGGATGTCCTGGGGGCGGCCGCCCGGCCGGGTGAACCGGATGTGACACTCTTTCACGCAGACGAACAAAGCGTCCTGGTCATCATGTACCGGAACCGTTTCATCCGCTTTCAAGATGAGGCGCAGCACACGCATACGGTCGTTATCCAGTTCCAGTTTGTAATGCTTGGGATCGGCGGCCAGGGCGTCTTTGCCTCTGAGGACTTCGGGAGGCACGATGTCGGGCGGGAATTCCCTGGATCGCAGTTGCGCGAACAGGATGGCCGCGAACGAGCAGATCAGGAGAAGCATCCTGCTCATACGCACCATGTTATATCGCGAGGGCCCGGGACTGTAGGGGCGAGGCACGCCTCGCCCGCGGCTAATGCGATCCGGCCAGTTCTTTCACGATGCCCGCCACGAAATTCTTGGCATCGCCGAACAGCATGAGCGTATTATTCATGTAGTACAGCTCGTTGTCGATGCCCGCGAAGCCCGGGCTCATGCTGCGCTTGATCACCATCACGGTGCGGGCGCGGTCGGCGTCCAGAATCGGCGTGCCGTAGATCGGACTGGTCTTGTCCGTGCGAGCCAGGGGATTCACCACATCGTTCGCGCCGATGACCAGCGCCACGTCGGTATTGGGAAAATCGCCGTTGATCTCGTCCATCTCCAGCAGCTTGTCGTAGGGAATGTCGGCTTCGGCCAGCAGCACGTTCATATGGCCGGGCATGCGGCCCGCCACCGGATGAATCGCGAACTTCACGTCAATGCCGCGCTTGACCAGCGCGTCGTACAGCTCGCGGATCTTGTGCTGGGCCTGCGCCACCGCCATGCCGTAGCCCGGAATCACGATGACGCTGCGGGCCGAATCCAGAATCGCCGCGGCTTCGTCCGGCGTTGCGGAGCGCACCGGGCGCTGCACGGCTTTCCCCGCCGCCGCGGGCTGCAATTGCCCGAACGCTCCGAACAGCACGTTGGTGAACGACCGGTTCATGGCCTTGCACATGATGATCGACAGGATCAAGCCGGCGGATCCGTTGAGTGCTCCGGCGATAATCAGCAGCTTGTTGTCGAGCACGAAACCCATCGCGGCCGCCGCCACGCCGGCATAGGAATTCAGCAGCGCAATCACGGTGGGCATGTCCGCGCCGCCGATGGGGATCACCAATAGAATCCCGAACAGCAGAGACAACCCGGTGAACACCGGAAACATCCAGGGCGCGGGCGTACCCGCCACCATCATCACGCCGACGATGACGGCCGCGGCCAGCACTCCCAGGCTGACGAAGTTCTGACCCGGATAGGTCAAAGGCCGCGTCGGCATCAATTCCTGCAGCTTGGCGAAGGCGATGATGCTGGCCGTGGTGGTCAGGTAACCGAGCAGCGTTTCCAGCGACAGCGCCGCCATGGTAAATCCGTGCGGCCCCCGGAGATAGAACTCGGCTGTACCGATCAGCGCGGACGCCAGTGCGCCAAACGCGTGCGAAAGAGCCGTCAGCTGCGGGACCGCGGTCATCGGCATCAAATAGGCCAAAGGTGCGCCAATGGCCGCGCCAATGCCAATCCCGATGAAGATCATGGCAAAGTTGGATTCGACGCGCAGCAAGGTGCCGATCACCGCCAGCAGCATCCCGATTTCGCCGATGATGACGCCGCGGCGCGCTGTGGCCGGGTTGTTCATCCACTTGACCGCCAGGATGAAGCCCACCGAGGCGAGCAGGTAGATCGCCGGAAGAAGGTTCTGAATCATCTCTTTTCCGGCTCCCGCTTGCGGAACATCCTGAGCATACGATCCGTAATCAGGTAACCCGCGACCACGTTCAGGCTGGCGCAAACCACGGCGGTGAAACCCAGCCAGCGCGTCAGCTCTGTCGCATCCTTGTCGCCTGTGACCAGAATGCCGCCCACTACGGCGATCGCGGAAATCGCGTTGGAAAGCGACATCAGAGGGGTGTGCAGCAGCGGAGAAACTCGCTTGACCAGCTCAAACCCCAGGAATGCCGCCAGCATAAAGACGTACAAACCGAATTCGTAAGACTGCATGTGTTTTAGGAAACCTTCCCTTGTGCGACAACCGCTTCAGGGACCGGCAATCCGAGAGCCTCGCGCACCCGCGGGTTGGTGACTTCGCCGGCATGCGTCACCAGCGTCTCCATCACGATGTCATCGGTCACGTCGCTCGAAAGCGGCAGGAACCCAATCAGGTGTTTCAGGAACGTAACCGCGTTGGCCGAAAACATCTGGCTGGCATGGTAGGGAGCCATGGCCGCGAAATTGGTCGGCCCCAGGATCGTCACTCCGTTGTGAACCACCGTCTCGCCGGGACGCGTCAGCTCGCAGTTCCCGCCGCGGACCGCCGCGACATCCATAATCACCGACCCTGGCGCCATGGCTTCCACCATTTCGCGGGTGACCAGAATCGGCGCTTTCTTTCCGGGCACGGCGGCCGTGGTAATCACGATGTCGTTATCGCGAATCACGCCCATCATCAGCTCGCGCTGGCGGCGGTAGAAATTTTCGTCCATCGCTTTGGCGTATCCGCCCTTGTCTTCGGCGGCGCTCGCCTCCACGTCCAGGCTGATGAATTTCGCGCCCACGCTGACAATCTGATCCCGGACCGCGGGACGCACGTCATATGCGCTGACCACCGCGCCCAGTCGGCGCGCCGTCGCGATTGCCTGCAACCCGGCGACGCCCGCGCCGATCACGAACACTTTGGCCGGCGTGATGGTCCCGGCGGCGGTCATCAGCATCGGAAACATTTTGGGCAGAGTCTTGGCCGCCAGCAAGACCGCTTCATAGCCGGAAATCGTCGCGAGCGACGACAGAACGTCCATGCTCTGCGCGCGGGTGGTGCGCGGGATCAATTCCATCGCGAAGAACGATACGCCCGTGGCAGCCAGGTCGGCGGCTTCGCGTACCGCCGTCAGCGGCTCTCCCAATCCCATGACGATCTGGCCGGCCCGGAGCGAGGGGAGATCCGCCCGGCCGGCCTCCGGATTCGCGCCCAGGCTGCGGAACTGAATCAGGATGTCGGCTTGGGCAAGAATCTGTTCGCGGCTGGCGATGCTCGCGCCCTTGGCGATGTACTGATCGTCGGTGTAGCCGGCTTCGGCCCCTGCCGACGGCTCCAGCATCACCGCGATCTCTGACTTTTTGAGAACCTCCACCGAGCGAGGGACAATCGCCACACACCGCTCACCTGGGAAGGTCTCTTTGAGGACCCCGACTGTTCTAGACACTAAAATATTCCGTTTGGCTCCGGTGGGAAAACATATATGATAGCGTCCCGGTCGGGGGTAAGCGCAAGTGCACCTGGGAAATGTCTAAGATAAAGGAGCCCATGAGCCCGTCTCGCCATGTTCGCTCGGGATGCCTGGCAGGACTTCTTTTAGCCCCCTTGGCGCTGTTCGGCCAGCTTCAAACCGGTGAAATCCGGCTGGAAGTGAAGGATCAATCCGGCTCCGCGATGCGAGCCACGGGCACGCTCGAGAGCATTTCCGCCGGAGTTCGCCGCACCTACGAGACCGACGGTCAGGGCGCCCACACGTTCGGGTCCCTACCGTTTGGCAGATACCGGCTGCAGGTAGGACAAAGGGGCTTCGCCACGCAGGAACTGCTGATCGAAGTCCGGTCCGCGGTACCGGTTCCCAAGGCGGTCACGTTGACCGTCGCCGCGGCAGAAACGACCGTAGAGATTCGTGAGCAGGGCACTTTGCTGGACACAGAGGGAACCGGCGCGGCGCAACATCTCGGCCCCGACGTTCTCGAGTCCCGCAAGAGTTCCGCTCCCGGCAGGTCCCTGATCGATCTGGTGGATCAGCAGCCCGGCTGGCTGCTCG
>DATIRX010000004.1:0-4028 GCA_035469225.1 Bryobacteraceae bacterium | reverse complement strand
TCCTCCTCCATCAATCGGAAGTAAAACTCGGGGGTATTCGACGCCACGCGGAGTGCCGCCGTTTCCCCCTTGATTTCGACGCTGCTCTTGCCGGGGACGATGGGGACGGGCGACAGCACCTTCAATACCGTCCGGCTCTTGCTGGAGATCACCTCGATTTCGGCTGGCGGAATGGTGTCCAGCTTGTCGCCGTGGACGTAATACACGCCGGGCTCCACCGGAACGCGAGCCACTTCCTTGCGCTCCTCGCGAATTGCTTTATCCTCGAGGTCCTGCTGCCGGGCGTCCGCATCGATGGCCGCCTGGCGCTCCGCCGCGTCTTTTTTGGTTCGTTCCAGGTCGACCAGCTCGATGGGGATTTCTTCCCAATCTCCGCGCTCCGTGCTGAAGTAGCGGACGCGATCCGCCAGCACCTGGTATTCGCGGACCAGCTGGTAATCGCCATCCTTAAGATAGAGGCGGCTGTTGGCGCCAAAAGCAGCCACAGCCATGGCAAATAGAACGACAAGACGGAAGTGCATACTGCCCTGCCCTTATTATGGATGAATCGTGCGGATCGGGTTACATACGTCGATCGCGGGGTCTCTGGAGCGGTCGGCGCTCAAAGCAGCGGAGCTGGGCGCGAACACGTTTCAGATATTCTCGTCGAGCCCGCGGCAGTGGAAGGCGTCGGTGCCGAGCCTCCCGGCCATCCGCCTGCTGAACCAGGCCCGCGAAAAGCACGACCTGAACCCGCTGGCGATCCACGACAATTACCTGATCAACCTCGCCTCGGCGCACGAGAAAATCCGGCAGCTCTCGATTGAGGCGTTTCGCGGGGAACTGGTTCGCGCCGTGGCGATCGGCGCGGATTACCTGATCGCACACCCGGGCAATTACAAGGGCCACACCATCGAGCAGGGGATCATGCATTTTCTCGAAGGCGTGGCCGCGGCGGCGCACGGCTTGCAACTGGGCAAGCTGATGCTTTTGATCGAGAACACGGTGGGTGCGGGGGCGCAGCTCGGCGGGCGCTTCGAAGAGCTGCATGTGATGCGCGAGTTCGCGCCCAAAATGACCGGCGTGCCCATCGGATTCTGTCTCGATACCTGCCATTTACTGGCATCGGGCTTCGACGTCGCGCATGCCGCAGGGCTGCGCGACATGCTGGCCGAAGCGGATCGCCTGCTGGGGCTGGACAACGTGCGCGTGATTCACGCCAACGATTCCAAGGGCGCCCTGGGATCGCACGTGGACCGGCATCAGAATATCGGCAACGGGTATATTGGATTAGACGGGTTTCGCCGCATCCTCCAGCATCCGCGACTGCGTTCCAAGGCTTTTATTCTGGAAACACCGATGGACGACGGCTGGGACAAGAAAGATCTCGAAACTCTCAGAACACTATGGCGGAAAACGCGACCGAGCACGACCCGACCCGTTACGACCACAACCAGATCGAGCTGAAATGGCACGAGCGCTGGAATAACGACCCGAACCTGTACAAGGCCGATCCCGCTTCCACGCGCCCCAAATACTACGTGCTGGAAATGCTGCCCTATCCGAGCGGCAGCCTGCACATCGGGCACCTGCGCGTCTACACGATCGGCGACGCGCTGGCGCGCTACATGTGGATGAAGGGATACAGCGTTCTGCATCCCATGGGCTGGGACGCCTTCGGGCTGCCGGCGGAGAATGCGGCGATTCAACACGGGCGGCATCCGCACGAGTGGACTTTGTCCAACATCGCGCAGATGAAACGCCAGCATCGCCGCATGGGGTTCAGCTACGACTGGGATCTGGAGATCACCACCTGCGAACCCGAGTACTATCGCTGGAACCAGTGGTTCTTTTTGAAGATGCTGGAGCGCGGGCTGGCGTATCGCAAGAAAGCCTTGCTCAACTGGTGCCCGGAGTGCGGGACGGTTCTCGCCAACGAGCAGGTTATCGATGGGTGCTGCTGGCGCCATGAGTCCACGCCCGTCGAGCAGCGCGCACTGGAGCAGTGGTTTTGGAAGATCACCGCATACGCCGATGAATTGCTGCGGGACATCGACGAAAAGCTCGAAGGCCACTGGCCGGATCGGGTGCTGTCGATGCAGCGCAACTGGATCGGGCGGTCGGAAGGCTCGGAGATCGATTTCAAACTGGAGAAAACCAACGAGCCTATTCGCGTGTTCACGACCCGCGTCGATACCATTTACGGCGCGACCTGCTTGATCCTGGCGCCGGAGCATCCCCTGGCCGCGTCGCTGCTGGACGAGGCCGGACGCGCGCGTGCCAAGCACATGATCGACGGCCGGGCCAGCAAAGGCCCCGGCGATATCGAAAAGGACGGCCACTTCACCGGACACTATGCGGTGAATCCGTACAGCGGCGAAAAGATCCCCATCTGGATCGGCAACTTCGTGCTGATGGGGTACGGCACCGGCGCGATCATGGCGGTTCCGGCGCACGACGAGCGCGACTTCGAGTTCTGCAAGACCTACGGGATTCCGATTCGCCCGGTGATCACCCCCGTTGGCGCTCTGCTCGCGGAGAACCCGAAAGCGGCGTTCACCGAAGACGGCATCGTCGAGCAATCGGGCGAATTCTCCGGCCTGCCCAGCACGGAAGCCCGCGCTCGCATGAACGAAAAAGCCGAGAACGAAGGTTTCGGCAAGGCCGCCGTCACGTATCGCATCAAAGACTGGGGCATCTCGCGGCAGCGCTACTGGGGTACGCCCATCCCGGTGATCCACTGCTCGAAGTGCGGCGTGGTTCCTGTTCTTGAAAAAGATCTGCCGGTGGTTCTGCCGATTGATGTGCAGCTGACCGGCAAAGGCCGGTCGCCCCTGGCCGACGTACCCTCGTTCGTCAACGTCCAGTGTCCCAAGTGTGGCGGAGACGCCCGGCGGGAGACCGACACCATGGACACGTTCGTCGATTCGTCCTGGTATTTCTACCGCTATTGCGACGCGCACAATTCGTCTGGTCCCTTCGATCCGGCGAAAATCGCCGAGTGGCTGCCCGTCGATCAATACATAGGCGGCGTGGAGCACGCCATTCTCCACCTGATCTATTCCAGGTTCTTCACCAAGGTGATGCGCGATATCGGACTGATCCAAAACGATGAACCGTTCGCGCGGCTCTTCACCCAGGGCATGGTGATCAAAGACGGCGCGAAGATGTCCAAATCCAAGGGCAACGTGGTCAGCCTGGATGAGATGAGCGAGCGCTTCGGCGCGGACACCGGCCGGCTGTTCGAATTATTCGCGGCGCCGCCGGAAAAAGACATGGACTGGACCGACACCGGCGCCGAAGGAGCATATCGCTTCCTGAGCCGCGTCTTCCGGTTTGTCGTCCGCAACAGGGATCGTGAGGCGGCCGGGAATCCCGCAGCCGACCGGCGGGCGCTGCGCAAGCTGCACCAGACCATTCAGAAAGTAACCGAGGACTTTGATAATCGCTGGCACTTCAACACGTCCGTTGCGGCGTTGATGGAGCTGATCAACAGGCTGTATGACGAAGAGGCGGGGCTGTCGCGCGCCGCGCTGGGACAAATTCTTCCCTCGCTTTCGCTCCTATTAGGCCCGTTCGCCCCGTACCTCGCCGAGGAGCTATGGGAGCAGCTCGGCCGCAAGGGTCCGGTGTTCCGCCAGCCCTGGCCGGCGTTCGATCCGGCGCTCGCGAAGGAAGATTCGGCCGAAGTCGTGCTGCAGGTAAACGGCAAGATGCGCGGCCGTATGTTTGTTCCCTTCGGTACGGCGGAGGAGGAGCTGAAAAAGCTCGCCCTGGCGGATCCGAAAGTACAGCCGTTCATGGAGGGCAAGCAGGTTGTCAAGGTGATCGTGGTGCCGGATAAGCTCGTGAACATCGTTGTTAGGTAGATCATGTCAAGTGACTATTGAATCCGCGTGATGACAAGATTGTCCGAAACCGGGCGCGTTCCGCCCGCCAGCGGCGTGATCGTCAGCGCCGTAGAATTCCCCGCGGGATTGCGAACAGTGAGCACGGAATTGATCACACTCGTAGTCACCAGAGACATTCCGGCAATTTCACTCGTTCCA
>DATIRX010000003.1:0-4654 GCA_035469225.1 Bryobacteraceae bacterium | reverse complement strand
TGGGCGGGGCCCCTCCCGCGGCCATCGCCAAGGCCATGCCCGCTGCCCCTCGCGCGAACCGGCAGGATGCCTTTGCAGCGGAAGAGCGCGTCAGCGTGGACGCGCTGCGCGATTCTTCGATCGCTCCGGCAATGAACACGCGCGACCTCGGTGAGTTGTTCGAATACAGCTTCGCGTCACCGGTTTCGGTCAAGCAGGGCGAATCGGCCATGCTCCCGTTCCTGCAGCAGAAGATCAATGCGCGCAAGCTGCTGATCTACATGGAGAGCTTCGGGCTCAATCCGATGAACGCGGCGGAGATCGCGAATTCGACAGGAAAGACCCTGGACGGCGGACCCATCACCGTCTACGACGCCAACGCCTACGCGGGCGAAGCTCTGGTGGAAACGCTCAAGGCTGGCGACAAGCGCATGATCACTTACGGAATCGATCTGGGGGCGCGCGTGACCACGGCCTTCAATTCTTCGCGGGCCAATGTGCGCGAGGTGCACTTCTCTCGCGGCGTTCTGACCACCCGCAACTCGACGGAAGAGACCAAAACCTACACCATCAAGAACGTGGATCCCCGGCGCAAGACCCTGATCATCGAGCACAGGCAGCGTCCCGGATACAAACTGCTGGACATGAAGCCGACCGAAACCACGGCGGACGCGTATCGTTTCGAAGTGAACCTGGGAGCCAATGCCACGGAAGCCTTCGCGGTGCGCGAAGAGCGGGTCTTCGACCAGACCATGAGTGTCAGCAGCTTGACTCCGGATATCATCGCGACGTTTACACAGAACAAAGCGCTGAGCGATACGGCTCGCCGGCAGCTGGAGCAGATCGCGCAGAAGAAGCGCGAGATCGCCGCGAATGACGGGCAGCTTCGCCAAGTGCAGGCGGATCTCAACAACCTGACGCAGGACGAAGAGCGGCAGCGCCGCAACATCGACAGTCTGCGAAACATCGCCGGGCAGCAGAATCTCGTCCAGCAGTACGCCGGCCAGCTGGCCGCAGCGGAAGTAAAGCTGGCGGGCCTGAGGGATCAGGAAAGCCAGCTGCAGAAGAACAAGACGGCGCTCGAAGCCGAGCTGAACGGGTTGATCGAGAAAGCCGAGTTCTAAGTTTGACGCGCAAAACGGAGCGCGGCGCGATGTTTCCGGCTCAGTCTTATGGTGCGCGCCGCGCCCTTTGCGCTAACGGAAGCCCAGCCCGGTGATCACGACGCCCAGCTTGCGCAGATCGCCGGGCACGGAGTGAGTTTTGTCCACGATCACCGTCACGGTAGCGGTGGGGCCGGGAGCTTGAAACGGCGCGGCTAGCTGATGTCCGCCGTCTTTCGCGAACGTATCTTCGGCGACCAGTTGGCCGTCGACCAGCAGTTGCACATGGCGGGCAGGAGCGTCAGGCGGGATGTACAGCTTCACTTCGACCGAGGCGAGGTTTTCGGGAATCTTGAGCATGACCGTGGCTTGCTCCGTCATCCATCCGTCGGGGAACAATCCGGAGATGACATGCGCGGCGGAGCGCGGATCCTTCGGGTCGATGTAGCTGAGCTCGGGTTTGCGCTCGACTACCGTATCGGCATGCACGCGATCGGCCGGAGCGCTGGAGATTTCGAAGGGCAGCAACCCTTCGGATGCGCTGGAATAAGCCGAGCGGCGGCTGAGTGAAATGAGGCGCAGCGGAATGCCGGGGACGATGTTGGCCGCGCTCACCAGCGCCAGCGGAGCGTGGATGGGGACGGGATGCGCCAGCTCGCTGGACACGATGATATCCCCGGCCTCCACGATCTGATCTTTCGACAACGGGAGCGCACCCGCGGACTCCAGATAATATCGCAGACCCCATTCGGCATCCACCCATACGCGCTGGCGGCCGGCACTGGCGGCTTGCGTGGCGGCGAAGTTGCGATATCCATTCCAGTGCTGGTAGTTGGCGGTTGCCAGTCCCAATGAGAGAAGCAGCTGCAATGCGAATCCCGCGGTGAGCCAGCGTGGTGCTGCGGTTCGCGCCGCTAAGATCGCGACAGGCGCCGCGATCGGCAGAAGGTAACGCGCCGAGCCGGCGAAAAAGATCAGCATCGCCCCGGCGAAGAAGATGGCAGCCCAGATGGCCAGGAAGTCGCGACGCAGGGCCTCGGTAACCAGCCAGGAAAGTATGAGCACGCCGCAGCCGATCGAAATCCAGAACAGAGGATGGACGTCGTAGAATGCGGCGGCCAGCGCCGCTGCAGAGGCCGCATACAGCCGCATGCGGTTTTTCAGCCCGAACGCCATGACGACCAGGAGCGGAGAAACAATCCAGGCCGAGTGCACCACCAGTGCCGCGGCGCTGCGGAGCGTATTCGAAGTCTTATGGAACGAATACGTGCGCATGTAACCCAGCAGCACGGCCGCGGGCAGGGCGCCGCGAGTGGTCCATTCCCAGAACTGCCACGCTGCAATGGCCGCGGGCGCGGCCAGCACGACGGCCCACGCGACCCGCCATTCGCGCTTCTGCTGGAACAGATAAACCGCCAGAATCGGAGTGAGGAGCACTGCCTGGTACGCTGTTAATCCGGCGAGCGCACCCGCGGCGGCGGAACATGCTAAAGCCGCGCTGGACCGTTTGTCCACCGCCTGAACGAATAGAGCCACAGAGGCCATCCAGAAAGCCAGGAACGGCAGATCGGCTTCGAGCGAGTTTCCGTTCACGACAAATGCGGGGACGGCCAGGAACAGAAGTGTCGCGGCGAAGGGGCGCTCGCAGAAGCGGCGGGCCAGCGACCACATCGACAGCCCGGCAATGATGGAAAACACCGTGTATCCGGCGTGAAAGGGAATCTCGCGCACGTCGCCGAGCGCCGCCAGCAGGATCGCCAGGATCCAGGAATTCAGGGGTCCGTGCGGATGCCCGCGCATGTCCACCATGTCGCCCTGGAACATGTAGCGGGTGTTCAGGGGGTGCAGAGGATCGATCTGCGCGTGCTCGGCTCCGTAGAGATAATACACGTCGTCGCCCTGGATAGGCTGATTCAGAAAGGGCAGCCTGAGCAGGACGACCAGCGCGACAATCAGGATGGTTTTTCGGACTACCACTGGACGGGCTTACCGGGCTCGAGCGCCCAGACTTCGGTGCCCGGAAGATCGCGAAGGAGCTCGGCCAGCTGCTCGGGCCGTCCCGTGAGGGCCGGAAACGTTCCGAAGTGCAGCGGAATCACGCGCCGCACGTCCAGCATGCGGCAAGCCAGCGCCGCTTCGCGGGGACTCATGGTGTACAGGTCGCCGATGGGCAGGAACGCCAGCTCGGGATGATACAGGCGCTCGATCAATTGCATATCGGTGAAGACGTTGGTATCGCCTGCGCAATACACCACGCGGCGGTCGGGCAGGCGGAGGATGTAGCCGGCAGCCTCTCCGCCGTAGATGATCTGTTCGCCGTCGAGGATGCCGCAGCTATGGATCGCGTGGGTCATGGTGGCGGAGATCGGTCCGACGGTGGCCGTGCCGCCTTTGTTCATGGCGAGCGTATTCTTGGCTCCCTTGGACTCCAGCCAATATGCGGTTTCGTAAATCGCCACGATCTGTGGAGAAAACTTTTTGGCCAGCGGCAGCACGTCGTGAATGTGATCGAAGTGGCCGTGGGAAACCAGAATGATATCCACGCGGTCGATGGAATGACCTTTGGGATAGGCCGGATTTCCTTCGATCCAGGGGTCCACCAGAATGACTTCGCCGGTGGTCAGGCGGAACTGATAGGTGCCGTGACCGAGCCAGGTGATCTCAACCATCCTTAGATTCTACCCACTGTGCTATCTAAAAGAGAACGTGCGGAACCTGGCTTTGTTGTTCTCCTCGACACTGCTGGCCCTGTTCGCGCAAGGGCCGGAGATGGAATTCGTGAAGATCCAGCCGGGCGAGTTTCTCATGGGATGCTCGCCGACCGACCCTACTTATTTGCCCGATGGGACTCAGAGCGCTTGCGCCGCGGATGCCCAGCCGCGGCATCGCGTGCGAATTACGAAGGCTTTTGAAATCGGCAAGTACGAAGTGACCCAGGCGCAGTGGGATGCGGTGATGGGAAACAATCCCAGCTTTTTCAGAGGCGCGGATCATCCGGTGGAGCAGGTGAGCTGGGAAGATGTTCGCGAATTCCTGCGACGACTCAGCGCGCGGGGCGACGGCTATCGTTACAGGCTGCCAACCGAGGCCGAATGGGAATATGCGGCGCGGGCCGGAGCCGAAGGACTTTACGCCGGACCTGCGCTGGCAGCCATGGCATGGTATGGAGTAGGCGCCGCAAATATTCTCGAAAGCAAAGGTACAACACATCCCGTTGGCCAGAAGGAACCGAACGCGTGGGGCTTGTACGACGTCCATGGCAACGTGGCGGAGCGCGTGGAGGATTGGTACAGCCCCACCTATTACAAGACGAGTCCTCAAGATGATCCAACGGGCCCCGCGACGGGGCAGATACACGTAGCGCGAGGCGGTTCCTGGTACAGCAACGCGAGCTACGTGCGGCTTGCGAACCGATACCAAAACGTCGCGGTGCTCAGTCGCCGCGATATCGGATTCCGGTGTGTGCGCGAAGTGGTGCGGTAGCTAGCGCTTCAGCATGCTTTTCGCGGACGGCTGAGCGTGCCCCAAAATGCCGTGCGGCCGATAGTTTTTCTCCAGCGCGGCGATCTCCT
>DATIRX010000002.1:0-5277 GCA_035469225.1 Bryobacteraceae bacterium | reverse complement strand
TACAATAGAGGTAAATCCCGAATGGCTTCCGTCCCCATCCTCCCCCTGGCGCCTGCATTCGCGCCCCCATCGTTGCGCCTTCCGGATCTCAGTCGCGAATCCTGGACCCGCGACGCCAACGCCCTGGTGTTCCCCGATTATCACGATCTGAACGCCTGGAACGCGTTTCGCGGAGCCTCTGTGAATCTGGCCCTGCGCTACTTGCCCGAGCACTTCGCCGAGGCTCTGGATGAGTTTTTCTCGCCCGTAGGCATCCCGGCTCTCCTGTTCGAAAACCTTCCGGTCGATCCTGAGCTGCCTCCCACTCCCGCCGACGGAACGCGGCCGCGCAACAAACAAGCGGTTTCCGAAGCTGTGATTTGCGGCCTGGTCGGCATGCATGCTGAAATTTTGTCGTATTTGAACGAGAAGTCCGGCGCGCCCATCCAGGAAGTGGCGCCGATCCAGGGCATGGAGCGCATTCAATCCAACGCCGGACGCGTTCAGTTCGGCTTCCATAGCGACAACGCTTTTTTGCCGCGGCGTTTTCGCCAGAACGGGATCTTGCTCTACGGCCTCCGCAACCAGGATGCGGCCACGCTGGTTCTTACCGCCGGCCAGATTATGGAAGCCGCGCCCGCCGATCTGGCGGCCTCGCTCGCCAAACCCATTTACCGGCATGCGTGTCCCGCCAGCTTTTCGTTGCCTGGAATTCCCGCGCCCTCCGCTCCCTGTCCCATCCTGTGGCGCGATGAGCTGGGCTTGACGCGTGTATCCGCCGCCAGTTCCTCCATCGAGCCCCTGACTCCCGAAGCCGCCGGGGCGCTGCAGCGCTTCCGGGCTCTGGTGATGGCCTTGGAGCCGGCCCGCGTGGTGGTCCGGCCCGGAACCGCGCTGCTGTTTCATGATGACCGGGTGCTCCACGGGCGCGACTCGTTCGCCGGATCGCGCTGGCTGCAGCGGGCTTATTTCACGGATTCTCTCGATCCGTTGCGGAAAGCCACCGCATCGGACCCGCGCGCCTTCGCCTTCGATGCCGCCGCCTTGCTCCGCGCCTGACCGCGGGAGCCTTCCGAGCCACAAGACTTGTTCCCAATGGGTGCGCTTTTCGCACGGTACGTAGACGCCGTTTGCTTCGCCTGGAATCAGCCACCTAGGGGACGGGCGCGAGACTTACGTGACCTCAGTTCGGACCCCTGCCATGTCCTGCCAAGTCGTGCCAAGTCATTGACTTTAGCCTCACGTTCCATTACAGTGGCTCATCCGGGGATTACCCGTCATCCGACGGTAGATGAGGAGAAAGAGTTTCTTTTATGCGCTCACTTTCGATTGCATTGTGCCTCTTGCTTTCCGCTGTCACCGCTATGGCCCAAAGCGACCGTGGCACGGTTACGGGAACCGTGGCCGACCCCGCTGGAGCGGTGGTGGCCAATGCTGTGATCCAGATGAGGCACGTGGAAACCGGGGCGGTGCATGAAGCCGGTTCTACCAGTACCGGCAACTACACGATCGGCCAGTTGCCGAGCGGGACTTACGAGCTGTCGGTTACGGTCCCAGGCTTCAAGAAGTACGTCCGGCAGAACATCAGGGTTGAGGTCGCCCAGACGCTGCGCCTGGATATAGGCCTTGAGGTGGGGTCCGCAACCGAGTCAATCACTGTCACCGAAGAAGTTAGCCTGCTTAAGACAGAAAGTGGCGAGTTGAGCCACACCGTTACAGGCGCCAAGTTGGACGAGTTGCCGATCCTGGGAACCGGCGCCCAGAACTCCTCAACGTGGGGCGTGCGCAATACTTACACCCTGACCACGCTGCTGCCAGGGACGCTGTTCAACTCCAACACCAATATTCGGGTCAACGGAGCGGTCAGCAACACGCAAACCATCGCCATCGAGGGTCAGGACGCCACGGACCGTTTCTTGCCGTTTTCCACGGTGATGACGCAGCCCAGCGCGGACGCCATCCAGGAAGTCGCGGTCCAGACCAGCAACTTCGCCGCCGAGTTCGGCCAAGTCGGCGGGGGCTACTTCAATATGACTGTCAAGTCGGGCACAAACCAGTATCACGGAACGGCCTACGACTACTTTGTCAACGAAGCGTTCAACGCCGCACAGCCGTACACCAACTTGAAGGACGTGCAGCGCCGCAACGATTTCGGATTTGCCGTCGGCGGCCCGCTATGGATCCCCAAAATCTACGACGGCCACAACAAGACGTTCTTCTTCCTGAACCTGGAGTACTTCCGTCAGAGCCAGATTTACAACACCACGCCCCAGACGGTTCCCACGAATGGGTACCGCGCCGGCGACTTCTCGGGGGCGCTGACCGGCCGCACCCTTGGGACTGACCCGTTGGGCCGTGCGATTCCGGAAAACGGAATTTACGATCCCAACACCGAGCGCACCCAGGCGGGAGCACTGGTGCGCGATCTGTTCGCGGGGAATGCGATCCTGCCTGCCCGTTTCGACCCGGTGGCGCTCAAGATCCAGGCTCTGATCCCCACCGCGACTAAGGCAGCCTTAATCAACAACGTCGTGCCGGCGTTCCCATCCGACACCATCACGAACTTTCCGGCGTTCAAGGGAGATCAGCAGCTCGGGTCCAAGATGAAGCTGTCGGTTTACTGGTCTGAATCGAGCAACATCCGCCAGTACTCGCCGGGCACAGGCAACGCGGACGGGCTGCCGGACACCATCACGGCGGCGCGCGGCAATTTTATCGGGTCGCACACCGAGCGCCTGAACTTCGATTACAGCATTACGCCGACGCTGCTGTTCCACATCGGCGGCGGCTATCAGCATCTGGACTTCGAGGATAAATCGCCTACCCTGACCTACGATTCCTACGCCCAATTGGGCTTGAAGGGTCAAACCTACGTGCGGAACTTTCCGACGTTCGCCGGATTGCTCAACGCCTCGTACGGCGGAATGGTTCCCATGGGCCCGGGAGGTCAGAGCATTTCGGAGATGGTCAAGCCTACTTTCAACACCAGCCTGACCTACGTTCGCGGCAACCACACCTACAAGACCGGCTCCGAGCTGCGCTTCGAAGGTTATCCGGTGCTGAGCTTCACTTCGGCCAAAGGGAACTACAATTTCACCGCAAACCAGACCGCGCTGCCTTCCACCCAGGGGCAGAATCTCAACGGAGGGACGACGGGATTCGCCTATGCCAATTTTCTGCTGGGCATGGTGGACAACGGAACGATCGGGAACGTGACCAAGGCGCGCGGGGGAAAATCGCAGTTCGGTGTGTATATTCAAGACACCTGGAAAGTCACGCGCAAGTTCACGTTGGATTACGGGATCCGTTACGACTACTCCACTTATTCGCGCGAACAATACGGGCGCGCGCCGGACTTCGGTCCCAGGACGCCCAACCCGACCGTGGGCGGCCGTCTCGGCGCGCCGATCTTCGAAGGCTCCGGCCCTGGTCGCTGCAACTGCGAGTTTGCGCACAACTATCCCTACGCGATCGGGCCCCGCCTGGGCGCTGCGTACCAAATTAATCCCAAGACAGTAGTGCGCGCCGGCTGGGGCATCGTCTACACGGGCACGCCGAACGCCAACCTGGCCGGGTCGGCCGTGTCTTCTACGCCGTTCACATCGCCGTCACCTTACGCCTATTCGATGTTGCTGCAAAACGGCGTCCCGCTGACGCCGGCTCAGTATGCATGGCCGAACTTCAGCAACGGACTGTATCCGGCCACGCCTGCCAGCATCGGCGCCTCGCCGATGTCGTTGATCGATCCGAACGCCGGCCGGCCGGCGCGCCAGTACCAGTGGTCGGTCGGGCTGCAACGCGAGATCTTCCGTAACCTCGCAGTCGAGGTTTCTTACGTCGCAAATCGGGGAGTATGGTGGCAGGGAAACTCGTTGGTCAACTACAATGCGCTGACTCCACAGACCCTGTCCGCCGTCGGTCTGGATATCAATAACGCTGCCGACCGCTCTTTGCTCACGTCCACGATTGGATCGGCAACGGCGATCGGGCGCGGTTTTAACAAGCTCCCCTATCCCGGGTTTCCTGCCAACCAGACGGTGGCGCAGTCCCTGCGGCCGTTTCCGCAATTCACCACGGTCAACGCGATCGGCGCTCCGCTGGGCAAGACCTGGTATGACTCGTTACAGGTCAAGGTGACGAAGCGGTATTCCTATGGTCTGGATTTCTCCTACGCGTTTACGTGGCAGAAGGAACTGCAAATGGGGGCTGAGAGCGATAGCGTCGGCCCTGGCGGCGTCGGCGCGGTGGTCAATGATGTGTTCAACCGGGCCACCAATAAGTACCTTGCCGGTCAGTCCCGGCCGCTGGTTTCGGTGCTGTCCTTGAATTACAGGACTCCGAAGCTGGCCAAGCTGGCGGGGAATGGACTGCTGGGCTACATCGCCAGCGAGTGGCAGTTCGGCGCAGTAATGCAGTACGCCAGCGGCCTGCCCATTCTGGCGCCGATTTCCAATAACGCTCTGAACTCGACTCTGTTCCGCTCAACCTACGCCAACCGAGTCGCGGGCCAGCCGCTGTACACCGTGGATCTCAACTGCCACTGCTTCGATCCCAATACAACCTTCGCTTTGAATAAGGCTGCGTGGACCGATCCGCCACAGGGCCAGTTCGGGACTTCGGCCGCCTACTACAACGATTACCGCCAGCCCCGCCGCCCGAGCGAAAACCTGAACCTGGGGCGCACCTTCCGTTTAGTGGAAAGGGTCACGCTGGAGATACGCGGAGAGTTCAGCAACATCTTGAACCGGGCTTACTTCCAGACGCCGACGTCCACCAACGCCGCTGCTACACAGAACGTCAACAAGCTGGGACAGACTACGGCGGGCTTCGGTTACATCAACGTTCAGACGCCTTTGGCCGCAACGTCTGCGGCTCCCGGGCCGCGCAGCGGGTCCGTAGTGGCCCGGTTCCGGTTCTAACCAGGCAGTTCAAGCTTCCAATCGGGCTGAACGCCGAGACTCGGTTTATGGTCTGCCAGACGCCTGACCGCGGAAATACGGATCGCCATTCGGAGCGGCACTCTACAATTTGTGACCTTGTGTTCCAATCGATAACTTCCGGGTTGCCGACAACTCGGGAGCTAACCGGTCGATCCATTGAATGTCAGAGCTCCATCGGAGATTCTAGATGATCGCGGCTACTGTCGTGTCGGCATCCGGCGCCGCAGCTCGTCGAAGAAGTTGAACAGGAACGTGACGTGCACCGACGCCTTTTCGTCCTCCGCCGGCGGCATGGGGAAGATGGCGAAATGTTTGCCATCCGGCGCCAGATCGATTGAGACGAGTGCGTTTCCCCCGG
>DATIRX010000001.1:0-1840 GCA_035469225.1 Bryobacteraceae bacterium | reverse complement strand
GTTTCCGGCCGCTCGCCCCCGCTCCGGCGCTTACCGCTGCGGACGGCCGTCGAGAACTCCCAAAGTCCGCTACCCACCGAGCCCGATCCCCTTGCCAAGGAACTATGTGATGGAGCATACTACCGCCAAATGGGCATAAAGCTATGCTCCTCATCGTTGATGACGATCCGAAATTTCTCCAAGACGCGGAACGCGCTCTCGACGCAGAAGTATTGTTCGCGCGGGACGCCGATCAGGCGCTAGACCTCGTCGGCAATCTCGGAGCCGAGTTCTCGGCTGTGCTGGTGGATCTGAATTTGCCGGGCAAAGACGGCTTTTCGCTGATTATTGAGATGCGCCGCCGTTTCCCGAATCTGCCGGTAATCGCGATTAGCGGAGTGGTTCAGGAGCACGCGCTTGAGAGCGCGAAGGCGGTCGGGGCGGCTGATGCGCTGCGGAAACCGATCACGTCAGAGTGGAATACTGT
The DNA here is from genome assembly GCA_035469225.1 of Bryobacteraceae bacterium. Taxonomy (GTDB): domain Bacteria; phylum Acidobacteriota; class Terriglobia; order Bryobacterales; family Bryobacteraceae; genus Palsa-187. The sequence continues at coordinate 1,374 of DATIRX010000001.1, read as the reverse complement.
CATCTTCAGAGCTCAGAGGAAGACCGCGAACGGCTGACATCGCTGTTGTCAGTCATCAGAAAACGTAGTTTTCTGAGTCTTTCGCCGGCATAGAGGGCACCAGCGACATCATCAGCGCCGAAGGCGCGATCATCCGTCAATCATCAGGTTCAAAACATTCCAGCGAAAGCTTGTATTGTGGCTTGGAAGGCGGTAAAGAACCCCGCCGTTCGAAGCAGCGGGGTTCTGGCTCGGCAACCTTCATGAGAAGGCCACCATCGAAGCTGGTTTTACCCTGGCATGAACCGTTGCCATTGTCAAAGTCCGCCTGTGTGGGCGGATGGAGGCTCATGGAGAAGTGGTTCTCCGGCAGCGCGTTTGCCGCAGCCAGAGGTGCCAGACGGTGTTCTGGATTTGCACGCACTGCGATCGAGGCCAGCGCTACTGCTGTGCGGCTTGCCGCGCCGAAACCAGGCGCCAGCAATGCCGTGCTGCCAACCGTCGTCATCAGCGGAGCCTCGAAGGCCGGCTCGATCATCGGGACCGGCAACGTGCCTACCGGCAGCGGCACTGCCGGCCCCGCGTGACGGATCAGTCTTCCCAGTCGGTCATTTCTCCGGCACCATTCGGCTGTGGAGAAACGATCACGACGCCGGCAGCAGCTGAACTGCGAGTTCGGTCTCCGGGCCGGCTGGAAAAGCGGGCTGGTCTGTGGCTGCACTGCTCGATCTGTGGCCGCTCAGGCCGCTTCGTCGATCCTTTCCCTCACATTCCACGACGAAGGTGAGCTGGGATGATTCCTCCCGAAACCCGCGTACAGATTCGCCGCTATTTTTACGCCGAGCATTGGAAAATCGGCACGATTGCACAAGCCCTGAACGTCCATCCCGACACGGTGCGGCGCGCCATTGAAGCGGAGCGCTTCCAGCATGCCGAGCCGCTGCGGCCGTCCATTGTCGATCCGTATCTACCGTTTTTGCGCGAGACGCTCGAGCAGCATCCCCGGTTGCGCGCCACGCGCCTCTACCGCATGATCCGGGACCGCGGCTACGCCGGCAGCGTGGAGCAGTTGCGGCGCGTGGTGGCGCGGTTGCGCCCGCAGCCCCGGGAAGCCTTCCTGCGGTTGCAGGTCTTTCCGGCCGAGCAGGGGCAAGTCGACTGGGCATACTTCGGATCGGTCCTGGTCGGCCGGGCTCGCCGCCAGTTGTCCTGCTTCGTGATGACCTTGTCCTGGTCGCGGGCGCTGTACCTGGAGTTCTTCTTCGATCAAACGATGGAGAACTTTCTGAGGGGCCATGTGCGCGCCTTTGCCGCCTGGCCGGGTGCGCCCAGGATCATTCTCTACGACAACCTGCGCAGCGCCGTGCTGGAGCGTCGCGGAGACCAGGTGCATTT